>JABFSB010000249.1 GCA_013140875.1 Acidobacteriota bacterium | reverse complement strand
GAAAATGTTGTGGCTGAATGACGCCTTTGGCGGTAAATTTCCCATCACATGGTCGCTTGGAATAATCAGCGGCGCGATCGGTTTGTCTGTCGTGCTTTCGCTGATATTTCCGGCCAGGATCGAGAAAGAGGCCGAAACACCGATCGACCCCTAGTCAGGAGACGGACCGGATGGCGTCGCTTAACCGGATCCAATCTTCGAGCGTAAGGCGTTCCGCTCGGAGCTTCGGATCGATCGCTGCCAAAGCAAGCGCCTCGGCGTATTTTGGAAAGGCCGTTTTTAGATTATTCGATATGGTTTTTCGCTTTTGCGCAAAGCCCGCGGAAAGCAGGCTTCGCAGGTCGTCTTCGCCCGCAGCTACCGGTTTCGGAATGAGCCGCACGACCGAGCTCCATACTTTTGGCGAAGGTTGAAACGCGTTCGGCGGCACGTCGAAAAGCCGTTCGATTTGAAACGCGGATTCGACAATCACGGTAAGAAATCCGCGTTCAGAATTGCCCGGATCGGCGGTTATCCTATCGACAACTTCTTTTTGGAACATAAGCACCAATGTCGAAAAGAACTCACGCTGGGCCGATAAGCGTTGGAGAATTGCGGTCGAGATATAGAAGGGCAAATTCGCGACGAGTTTTACCGAGGCAAGGCGTGCGATCGAGAAATTGCGATCTGCAAAAAGCTTCGGAAAATCTACCGTCAACGCATCCTGCTCGATGAGGTGAAAGTTTGGCTGGGCTTTAAATCTGTCGGTCAGAGGATCGATGAGTTTTCGATCGAGTTCGACAGCAACTATTTCGGCTCCTGTTCGAACGAGTCGTTCGGTCAGTGCTCCGCGTCCCGGACCGATCTCACAGATCAAATCCGCGGATGAAGCATCAACGGCCGCCACTATCCGATCAATAAATATTGCGTCGATCAGAAAGTTCTGACCCAGCGATTTCTTAGGCCTTGACCCGGTTGAGTGAACCATTTTCATTGCTCTTCAAACGGGGTAGCCGGTTATCTCGATGTCTTCGCCTGATCGAGAAACTTCGATGTCCTTTAGCCGTAAAGCTTTTGACAAGTCGGAGGCCCCGGCGCCGCCGATTGCCACGGGAGCATCCGGTCCGCCGAGAATTATCGGTGAGCAGATGAATGTAACTTTATCGACCAGTCGGGCATCGACGAACGCTCCGGCCACGCCCGTTCCGCCTTCAACCAGAACGGATTGGATCTCGCGTTTGTATAGCTCTTCGAGGACCAGCGGCAGATTTCGTGCACCGTCTTCGATCACAATAACCTCAACTCCAGTATCGGTCAATCTCGCAACACTGTCGGGATCGATACAGTTGCTGAAGACCACGGTTGGAGCCTCTTTTGTTGTGGATGCTAATTGCGACTCAGGCGATAACCGAAGTCGATTGTCCAATACAACCCGCATCAAAGGACGGCGGCGAGGTTTGCCGCTGCGGTCCGTCAAGCTGGGATCGTCAACAACCGCCGTATTTGCCCCGATAAGAATGGCATCGTGTTCATGTCGTAGTTCCTGGACGCGTTGTCTTGACGCGTCGCCCGACAGCGCGGTGGAGACACTGTCGTTGAGCGATATGCGGCCGTCGAGCGACATAGCCAATTTTAAGTGAACAAAAGGTCGTTTCTTTTTGTGCCAGCAGATGAACTTTTCGTTTAGCTTTGAAGCCTCGTCGGCGAGAATCCCGGTTACGACTTCGATCCCGGCTTCTCGCAAACGAGCAAAACCCTTCCCCGAAACGAGCGGATTCGGATCTTCGATCGGACATACAACGCGGGCTATTCCGGCGTTGATCAGTGCCTCAGTACACGGAGGCGTCTTTCCGAAATGGTCGTGTGGTTCGAGTGAAACATAGGCCGTCGCGCCGTGAGCCGCGTCGCCAGCTTGCTCCAGTGCGATGACTTCTGCGTGAACGGTATTATCCTTGAAGTAGCTTCCTTTGCCGACCAGAATTCCGCCGCGCGAAAATATAGCGCATCCAACAAGAGGGTTGGGAGAGACAAGGCCAATTCCCTCCGCCGCTAATGAGAGCGAAAGTTTTGTACCGACATAATCGTGACTATTTACATCGAAGAATCCCGATGATCCGCCGGCCAAAGCTACTCGAGGGTTAACCTGATTCATGATTTCGGTGCAACTATTATTTGTCAGGCTGCAGGAGCACGGCAAGTTTTTCGATCACGTCGTTCACCAAGTCGCTTGGAACCCGGCAGATAAAATCGATATCACGCGTTCGCCAGTCGGCATTTTTTACATGATCCGACAAAATTACTCCCTTGACCTTTAAGCCCAGTGGGATTTCTACCTCGAAGCTGTAACCTTTAGCTTGATTTGTTATCGGGCAAATAATTGCCAAACCTACTTTGGAATTGTATTCGGAAGGAGAAAGGACCAAGACCGGCCGACGGCCT
The DNA here is from genome assembly GCA_013140875.1 of Acidobacteriota bacterium. Taxonomy (GTDB): domain Bacteria; phylum Acidobacteriota; class Blastocatellia; order Pyrinomonadales; family Pyrinomonadaceae; genus OLB17. The sequence goes on along the minus strand of JABFSB010000249.1, from coordinate 3,143 downwards.
GCTTGTTCTCGTCCGCTCTGGGGATCGAGATTTAACCAAACTGCATCTCCACGCCTTGGGACGTAGGCCATATCTAGAGAAGCTCCTTTCCAACAGGCGATCCCCAGTCCGTTTCGCTGTGAACGTTTTCCTCAGTAATGCCCTTGAGAAGTTCGCCCAAAGTATACTTGGGCTGTTCCTTTTGTGGCTTGACAACAATCTCGCCGTTAACAAGGGACAGGTCTACCACGGAATCTTGTTCAATGTGCGTTTGCACCGCAAATGTTTTAGGAATTCTGACCGCCAGACTGTTTCCCCATTTTTGAATTTTCACTTTCATGTGTCTACATTGAGTATACAATAAGGACGTTCAGTTAAACAATCCGTTCACATAACTCTCCGCGTCAAATACCATAAGGTCATCGACCTGTTCACCAATTCCGACATAACGGATCGGCAGCTTTAGCTCTTTTGCGATGGCGACCGCGATACCGCCCTTTGCCGTGCCGTCGAGCTTTGTCAACACAAGGCCCGTAACATTTGCCACCTTAGTAAACTGCCGCGCTTGTTCGAGTCCGTTTTGGCCCGTAACCGCATCGATAACCAGTAAAGTCTCATGCGGTGCGTCCTGGACTTCGCGGGCGGCGATGCGTTTCATTTTTTCGAGTTCGGCCATGAGGTTCGATTTATTGTGCAGGCGGCCGGCGGTGTCGACGATCAGCACATCGGCGTTGCGCGCCTTTGCAGATTGGAGAGCGTCGAACAAAACCGCGGCCGGGTCGGTTCCCTGCTTTTGCTGAATGATCGGAACGCCCGCACGCTCGGCCCATATCTCAAGCTGGTCGGACGCGGCGGCACGAAAAGTGTCGGCGGCGCAGATCAGGACCTCATTGCCTTCATTCTTGATCCGCTGTGAAAGCTTCCCGATGGTCGTGGTTTTGCCGACGCCGTTCACACCGACGACCATCAAGACGTACGGCTTTATCGAATCGGCGACGGCCGTTTCCGAGGCAACGCCGTGATCTTTCGAGTGCTGCAAAATATCGAGCAGCTCGTTTTTCATTACCGCTTTCAGAGCGGCCAGATCGCTTATCTCCTGACGCGATACGCCTTTCCGGATTGCTTCCAGTACCTGCAAGGTCGTCTGAACTCCAATATCGGTCGATATAAGGAGTTCTTCCAACTCGTCCAACAGAGTTTCGTCGATCTGCTTGCGGCCTTCAAAAATAGTATCGAGCTTTGAATTTATCGAGTCGCGGGTCTTCGCTATCGCTTTTGAAAATCGAACGCCGATCTCACGTTCGACCGCCGCCTCCCGCGCCTGAAGCTCTTCGATCGATTTGTCCAACCCCAGTGTCGAGGTCGAAAACTTGTCGTCTTTATTTCTACGCCAGAAAAATGCCATAAAATGATGCTTGTAGATATCCTGCCTTAATGCAAACTTCCGATTATAAAAAAATATCGTGCGCCTAACAACGCACGATATTTTTTAGTGATTCATCCGCTGCGCAACCCCGCGCGTGAGCAAGGGGGAAATGCTCGCGTTGCCGATATCCCCCTCGCTTACGCGCGCGGTTACGCAGTCTGTATTTTCAGAGTATATCCCCCTTGCTTACGCGCGGGGTTGGGCGGTATGTAATTTTAGCCGGTCTGCGGATTTGAACAATGCGTACCCGATTACACAAAAAAATACGATCCAAAAATAAAAGGAAATCAAACTGCCGATCGCAACCGCCGGGACATTGCCTACGCGCGGCAGGTCGAATGGCGACAAGACCGCCGCGAGCGTACCAAGAATAAAGATCAGCACGACAGCGAGCAGCAGGCTCATCAAAACGAGCTTTACGTAAGTCCCGCCCAATCGACGTATCGTATCGAGCCCAACCAGCGGGTTGATCGTGGCAAGGAACGAGCGCGAATAGCCCGCAACCGCACAAGCCGCCGGAAAATACAATAGGCCCCACAAAAGCGTCAGCATTCCGATCACGACAAGCGGGGCCGCGATGCGAAGAATACCGGCGGCAATTTCCCGATATTGCGTTTCCGAGTCGGACGTGTCGCCCGTAATCGATTCAATTTGCGCCGCGCGTGTTTCGTTCAAAGATTTTTCAAGGTCGGCGGCTTCGTCTTCGGATGTGTAGCCGGGCACCTGTGCCAATGTTGCCGGATCGCCCGATTCGGCGTGGCTGTCTGGCCTTCTTTCTGTTCCAAAAGCCGGTCGTTGTTCTGCTTCACCTTTGCCAGCAAATCTTTTACCTTCTGGGACTGCTCCATTGTGCGGTCGGGTGCATAAAGCTCGGTGCCCGGAATTTTGGATACCTGCTCTTTGAACTTTTCGGTCTGTGCGGAAACGCCGCTGAGTACCAGATATGCTCCGATCGTGGCAACCACGAAAAATGGCCCGAACGAGGAAATATAAACGCCGATGCTTAGGAAAAACGGATGGACCACGTCGTCCCAAACCGAGAAATCTTCGAAGCTGGGCATAAAATCTGCTTCGAGGTTCCCTTGAGTAAAGTTGGTTACGGTGTTTGCCAGTGCCCCGAACTTAAGCATGTTCGCCAGCATCACACAAACGATCGCGGCCCCGATCATAAAAATGCCGCCGATACCGGTTGCCGATTGTCCGATCGTGAAGAACATGAACATCAGTCCGCCAAAAAACAGGCTGGCTTTAAATTTGAACGGATGGGCAAAAGCTGCCGCCAAGTCCGAGATACCAAACCCTTCGCCCGAAGCCCGCGACGCGATCGCGGTTTTTTTATTGCTCTCAACGATCTCCTTTACCGAGCGGCACATCGCCCCGCATTCGGGACATATTCTTACGTTTCCGCCGTATGATTTTGGGCAGGCTTTGCAAAAAGAAGTGTCGCAGGCCGAACATACCCAGGCCGTCGGAACTCCCGAATGATTGACGCACTCGTCAGGCGATCCGCCGCGACCACGCGGCGCCGGTGCTTCGGACTGGACCGCGGGGGCGACCGGCAAGTTCGTAGCTGAATGGACGGGCGGAACCGCGGGTTCGGTTGAAACGGCCGCCTCCTGTTCCGTTACGGTTTTAACCAGCGGCATCGGTTCGCCGCTTGCACGAGCATTGAAAAACGGGACTAACGATGGAACCTTGCGCGCTTCTATCCAGCGAAGGTTTCCTTTACGGACCTTGT
>JABFSB010000276.1 GCA_013140875.1 Acidobacteriota bacterium | reverse complement strand
ACGCAGAGCTCGTATCTGTATTAGAAAACGATGCAGAAGCCCGCGCGTTAGCAAGGGCGCTATATTCGACGTTGGATGTTACGCCCTTGCTAACGCGCGGGCTTCTGCATGGGTTGGATGTTAGGCCCTTACTGCGTGCGGGCCTTCTGCATAAATAAAATTTCGCAACCTTTGTGGCCGCCCGGCGTGGAGTAATCACAGGGCGGCTTTTGTTCGGACTTAAAAATTGCTGTAAAAAAGTATGAGTGTATGGCATTGGACAAAATCGGATCGCGGACAATGGAGGCAGGCAAAGCACCCGTGTCTGAAAAGATCCAATCCGACCATGAGCTCATTGAAGCCACGAAGAACGGCGACGAGGTTGCGTTTGCGGCAATTGTAGGGCGTTATCGCAGTCCGATAACGAACTATTTATATAGATTTTTGAACGATTACGAAGAGGCGGTGGATTTGGCGCAGGAAACCTTTGTAAGGGTTTATTTTGCGATCGAGCGATACCACACGGAGTACGCTTTTTCGACATATATTTACCGGATAGCCACGAATCTGGCTATCAGCGAGCTTCGCAAACGGAAGCGGAGGACTATTTTGTCACTTACCGGATTGTTTCAGTCCGAAGACGATGAGCAGACCGAGTTTCAGCCGCCGGACACGCGAAGCAGGCCGGACGAAGATCTGGTCGAGGACGAGCGGAGTAAGGTTATCGCAAAAGCCATCGTTACTTTGCCGGCCAAATACCGGGTGCCGATAATTTTGCGCGATATCGAGGGGAAAACGTACGACGAGATTGCCGAGATATTAGACCTCGGCCTTGGCACGACGAAGTCCCGGATAAGCCGAGCCCGCGGCTTGCTGAAAGAGAAATTGAGGCACTATTTGTAGTTTGTAGATAAAAAATGACGCACGAAGAACACAATTTTGGCGGCGGGGCGGAGCACCCAGACGAGCAAAAAATCTCGCAAATGCTTTCGGGCTTGAAAAGGGTCGAGGCACCGAAGGATTTCGACTTTCATCTGAAAGCCCGGATCGCAAAAGGAAGGCCGCAGGAAGTTCGGCCCGCGAGTCTTTTCCCGATCCTGAAATATACACTGCCTCTGGCGGCGTTCCTTTTCGCGGGTGCGGGAATATTGTTTTACAACTCTTACACCGGGGGGCTGGATCGGAACATGGTAGCGGCTCCTGAGCAGGCTCCGTCAGATGTTATAAAGGCTGCCGTCGCTACACCATCCGCTCAGCCGGGAAATGTCGATTCAGCGCAAAATCGACGAACTGAATTCTCGCCGAAAGTTCCGATTCCAGTGAAAAGCGTAACCCAGCCGCGGACGGAGCCCGGATCAAATAATATTTTGAATCCGGTGCGATCGCGGGATTTTTCGACCCCGGTACGGTCGCGGGATTTTCCCTCACGATCAGTGCCCGAGGGTAACTCGGCGCTTCGGACTCTGGGTGTTGCGCCGCCGGCGCTCAATCCCAAAGGAATGGACCTTGGCCCGTTGGGAGTGGTTCAGGCACTTCAACGGCTCGACGCCGAAGCGAGCTTTGAAGGCGATCGTTGGAGGGTGAAGAGCGTGAAGGCAAACGGGATCGCCGACCAGATCGGATTGAAGGCAGGCGATGAGCTTAAAGCCATTGACGGAAAGGATGTCGGAGAAAAAACTCAGTTCGAAAGCCCTTTCAGCGTACGCACGATTCGAGTTCAACGCGGTGACACGACGCTTGATCTGAATCATGCCACCAAGCCAAAGTAATTAAAATGCGGAAGCCCGCGACGGCCGAACATCAGTTGCTTTTAGGATCACCGACCTTAGCGTCTTTAACCTCGGTGGTGAATTTCCGGTAATCGTATGAGCGAATCGACTGGTTCACGTCGATTCCTTTGACCAGCAGAACGCGGACCGACAGGTTGATGTCCGCAAGCGAAGGCAGCCAGATCTCATCATTAAGGCGCTCTTGTTCCAAGGTGAACGAGGCGCCTTTTTTCAGTTTTGCGAGGACACCGCCGCCCACATTGAAGCTGTCGAAGAGATAGGCTTCGAGCCGGGCAACCTGTTTGTCTTTTTCGTCGATCCACATTACGCCCGCCGTTTTACCGAAAAATTTGAGCATGCTCTTGGCGTTCTTATAGTCAAAGGTCGGATCGGGCTCGAAATCGAACACGATCACGTCACGACCGCGAAACCGTTCGCGGCGCGGATTTAGCAGCTTTGAAGCGCGCAAGACTTCGGCTGTCGAGATGCGGCGGCTTTTTTCGGAAGGCGGGCCTGAATTATTTTGTTTCTCTTTTTTGGCAATTTCTTTTTCGATCTCTTCGACCTGTCGAGCCGCGTCTTTGTCGGCATCTTCCTGATCGTTTTTGCTCAAAGGCTTTCCGTTTTTTTCGATCAATCGCCTTATCCGATTTCCTTTATAAAAAGACAATTGATACGTCTCGGATTCCGTTTCGCGGAGAATGCCGTCTTTGCCCGCTTCGCGTTTTGTGGACCGCTGCGTGAACGAATATTGGTCCAACAGCTCTTCGACCTTATCTTCGTTCGATCGAAGCTCGGTCAGCAGCCTGGCGATGTCGGGCAGCGGCTCGCCGGAAATTTTAGGAAAATCGAATACGGAAGATGCAATCGCCGCATCCGGCCGAACCTCGAATAGCTCGATTGAAAGCGACTCGCCGGATTGTTCGATTGTTATGCCGAACGGCTGTTTTGTTCCGTTAACGTCGCGATAGTCCTTGTAAACGAAAGCCTTGGACAATCCGTTTTTCGAAATTTCTTCCCGCAAAAGCAAGTTGGTCGATTGGTCGAAATACAGTTTATACTCGACGTTTTTCGCCGTATTCATTCGTACGACATTGGCGTTTTTGCCATCGACACTTGCGTTGCCGCCGGAAGCGATTTTTGCCTTGTCTTTCTTATAGTTCACCCAAAGATTATTTCGGAACGCCGCCTCGGCCTGCATAAGCAGGCTTGCGTCGCCGGTAAGCGTTTGAAGCCCGCCGCGCGAATCACGCTTCCAGCCCGATTTACCATTAAAGGCGGATTCGAACTCGACGCCGTTCAGGTCGTAAACCGTGTGATACAGATTCGGCTGCGAGATTTGCGAGATGAACCTGCCACTTTTCCCGGCTGTTTGGTTCGAGATCGTGCCCGAACGCGTCCAGGCGCGGACAGACATAAGCTGCTTTGTGCCGCCAATGGCTTTTTCGGCCTTCTTCAGAATGGACGCAGGCGACTGAGCAGCCGCGGAAAGTGCAAACAGCAAAAGCAGCAAGGTAAGAAATCCAAGTTTCATTTTGGAACCCTCAAACGACGCACTATTTCATTCCTTCGAAGATGCTTTCGAAATAGCGAATAGCGAAAAACGAATAACGAATAGTTTATCTGGCCGATCTGGGCAATATGTACAAACCGGCAAAATATAAAGCCAGGCAAAAGAATTGAATGTAACCTGTTCCGGCCGTGTAGCGGGGCAGATCCAAAAGCCACGTCATTGTTTCTTTGGCCGGGTTTTCGATCAGCGAACGAAGCCAGCCGCCTTCGCCCGCGGGAGCAGTTATTCCCGCCAAAACTATGTACTTGGCCGCGAACGCGAACGCAAACAAAGCGATCATGCTGCGTAAGAGTTTTTTGTTGTCGAGATCGGCAAAAAGGTTGTTCCAAAGCGACCAGGCGAAACAAAAAGCGACTACCCAGAAAGGCAGGCCCGTTTCCGGTATCAGCGAGTTAAAGACCTGCGCGGTTGCCGCATAGGCCGTAAGAAGGACCGCCCCGCTCGCGACGTTCTGAACCGTCGGGGCACCGTCCGAAAACCATCCGGCGATCGAGATCATTCCTCCGCGAATAAACAGAGCGAACATAAAAACAGCGAAGATCAGGCACAATAAAGCCGGTGTGACGAAAACAAACGCCCCGTCCGGCGCGGCCAGCCGCAGGCCGCCCAGAAGTGCGGATGTGAGAAATATGATCGGAAGAAAAAGGTAAAGGCGCACGGCCCGGCTGCGTTCGCGGGCTTGTTCGGACCCATCTTGCAGCTTCAATAAACGCGGCGAATTTGTTTCCGCCGCCGCACTGCTCATATCGGACCCATCCATAACCGGTGAATCATCGACGGATTCTATGTCCTCAAGGTCGGCTTTTGTTTTCGTTAGTTCGGACACTATTTTCTTTCCCGCACCAGCCTGAGCGGATTGAAATCATCCACGGTAACTTTCAGTCCTTCCTCGAATTCGTTCCTAAGTTCGGCTGCGGTTTTGATCTTGAGGTCGGGATCTTTTGAAACGAAATCCGGCGCAATAGCCGGCAATCGCTGCAGCGAATCGAGCCCGGCCTTGAATAAACTGTCGTCGTTTGAAACGCGGCCCCAGCCTTGACGATAGTAGCTGTAGGCTATGTAAAACTGAGTGTTTGCGTCTCGCTTTTCCGGATCGGCCCGTTCGAACCGGTCGCGTGCCAGGACAAAATTATCAGCCCGAAAAGCGGCCAGTCCTTCGCCGAATTTGGCTTGATCAATTTCGTACGTTCCGGCCAGGACCTGTCCTTTGGTAACCGTGCTCTCGACAGCGGACTTCGCCTTTGTCGTAACTTCCTCCAGCGAACGCGGTTCGGCCGCGTACAGGAACACGATGAACAGTCCGTAAATGGCCGTGATCGCGACCCCGATTGTCTGGATATACTTTGTTTTCACTGCTATAATCCCTTCGAAACCAGTCTGTTAGATGCATTTCCCGATGTCAAACCGGCTAAAATTTGCACTTATCGCTATTGCAGCGTTTTTGATCTGCGCCTGCTCAGCCGCCGATATTGTAGTCAAATCCCAGGAAGATGCTCCGTCGGCAACGAAAAAATCTGCGGTCGAGAAGATCAAGAATTCAGCCCGCGTAGTGCATGTTCTGGTGGCACTTTGTGATAACGAGAATCAGGGAATCGTTCCCGTGCCGACACACCTGGGCAATGGTGAAGATCCGGAAAAAAATCTTTACTGGGGTGCGGCCTACGGCGTAAAGACCTACTTTTCAAAGAGTCCAAACTGGACGAAGGTCGCCGAATTCGGCCGACCCAAAGACGGCGTTCTGGAGCGGATCGTATTTAAGCACAAAAAGTCCGACATTTACCTGATCGCCGATGGATATCGCGGCAGCCGAATGAAACAAACCATCGCCGATTTCTTCGAGGCTTCTTCAGGATCGGAATTCGAGAATGTTGTGCTAAACGGCATTACGCTTCAGGTGATGGGCGCTTCGGATATTGTCGCTTTCGTTGGCCACAACGGCTTAATGGACGACGAATTTACGGGTACGATCCTAAAGGCCGACGATGGGAAACGTGAAGCAATTATATTGGCGTGCGCGAGCCGCAACTATTTCAGCAAGCACTTGAAAAAAGCCGGAGCCGAGCCGCTATTGTGGACGACGAATTTGATGGCACCGGAAGCCTATATTCTGCACGATGCTCTTGAGGGCTGGGCCGCCGGCGAAAAACCGGAGCAGATCAGAACGCGAGCGGCCGCCGCGTATGCCAAATATCAACGCATCAGCCAAAAAGCAGCGGAAGGTCTTTTGGTCACAGGTTGGTGATTGACGCACGTT
>JABFSB010000057.1 GCA_013140875.1 Acidobacteriota bacterium | reverse complement strand
TTTCGGGAAATTCTTGGAAGGCGGGCCGACCAGGCGGGACGTGCCGGTTCCTGGTCAACGGCTGATTTTTCTGGAGCAATAATGTCCGAAGGCATATCTGACGCCTTTGCCGTCTTGCTCGATCCAAAAACATCCGCCGAGAACGGATCGCCCGTGGGCTCGTTTTCTTGTATCGGAACTCTTGCAATTTCGATTGCGTTTGTCACGTTTTATCCCTGTGCAAAAGTACCCATTTGACTGATCGTGTAATCCTGCATGGCCAGCAGTTCTTCCAGGACGTCCAGCATTCGAGCCGTACGATCAAGATCGACCGCTGCCCGCGAAAGCTGCTCGTCGTCAAAGCTCGACGGCTCGCTGATCACGTCGATAAAACTCTCGCGCATTTCCTGTCCCGCTTCTTCGGATTCGTCTTCGCCGTCGCTGTGTTTTCTGACAAATCTCGCAAGGCGCCGCATTTTCTCACGCTGTTTGCCGAGCATTTTACGCATTATCGAGCGGCGCATTTGCGGCGACAGGCTTCGCAGGAATTCACTGTTTCCCGGCGGCGGGGCAAGAAGGCCGGTAACCGTCGGCCTGAGATCGAGTCCCAATAGGCGGTCCAGCGCCGTAACGCCGCCAAGATCGGCCAATTGGCGGGCCGCAATTATCTGACCCGGATCCCGTCCCGAGAGCGGGTCTCGCAAAATGCGCTGGCCCGGCGGAAGCGAACTCGGATCCAGGGAACGCCCTGGTTCCTGAGGCTGGCCGACAGGTTTCGAAACCGTAGACAATCGCTCCGCGGTCCTGGCGACGCCGGGAATATCGTTATCAACGATTTGATTTTCAGTCAGACGTGCGTTCCCGACGCCCGGATTAACATTTTTTACATCTGCCATAATTCTTAAAAGATCGGCCGGCCTTTAGATAGTAGGCGAAGCCGCCCGGCTAAGGTCGAGCCGGTCGGTGTCGCCGCGGTCGTCCGCCACTGAATATACCCATTGAAGAACGGTCGCAACAGCTTCATAAAGTTCCTCAGGGATTTCATCTTCAACCTCCAAAAGATATAACGCCCGAGCAAGCGGAACATCGCGCTTTACCGGCACCCCTGATTCGGCCGCGATCAGGCGTATTTGACTTGCCATCAGGTCGGCTCCTTTCGCAGTTACGACGGGCGCACCCATACTTCCCCGGTCATATTTCAGTGCGATGGCCAGATGCGTCGGATTTGCGAGCACGACATCGGCGTCGCGGACCGCGGCGGCGAGACTCTGCGCCAGAATCTCCCGATGCAGCGAGCGGCGCTGTGCCTTGACCATCGGGTCACCTTCGGTTTCTTTGTACTCGTCCTTCAATTCCTGCTTCGTCATCCTTAGATCTCGGCGGTGAAGCAATCTTTGCAGTAAAAAATCAAGAGCTCCTAAAACCAAAAAAGCCAGACCTACCTTCAAACCGATCTCAATCACAAGTCCTAAGGTGAACGGGGCGGCAACGTCAGGGCTTTTACCTATGAGGTGCACGATATCTTCGCGTGACTCCCACATCACATAACCCGCGACGACCGCGGTTATGATCAGCTTGATTATTGTCTTGGCGAACTCGACATACGAGCGGGCCTTGAGGAATTTTTGTTTAAATCCTTCTGCGGGATTTAACTTCTCGAATTTGGGCGAAATGGGCTCGGTCGAAAAGACCGATCCGATCTGAAGGTAATTAGCAAGTAGAGCAAATATCACGACTACCAGAAATAGTGGCGCCAGGATCCAAAACATCTCCAGAACGCCTTTGGTCAACGCCGACATGGCCACCGCGATCGTAAAATCTCCCTTGAACGAGGCGGCCGAAGAAAGGTGATCCCGCACGAGCGCAAGCATCATTCCGCCCAGATAATTACCGATAAGCCATATCGTACCCACCGCGGCGATAAGAAGGACGGCGCCGCTGAGGTCCTGACTTTTTGCTACCTGACCCTTTTTCTTGGCGTCGCGCAGCCGTTTTTCAGTTGGTTGTTCGGTTTTTTCGCCCGCGCTTGAAGACATGGTAAGGACCCTTTACTCTACGACGCAGCTGATAGCTCGTCTCGAACCAGGCTGTGTGTGGGCAACCACGATCCTAAAAAATTGACCGGAAGAATGCTCCTATCTTACAGTCTCTATGTAGCTTTTTCAACTTATTTGAAAGGCCCTGTACTTATGGTCTGGTGCAACTATTGGCGATTGAAGAAAATCTTACCGGACCGCGGAAGGAGTTATGTCAAAAACCGGATCAACTCTTTGGGCGATCGTGCTGCTAGTGACCATCGCATCGTCCTCGGCGAATTGTCAGACAAACGGTCAGACGGTCTTCGAACTTGAAGGAAACGTCACTAGCCCCGTGAGTTTACCGCCCGATGTCATTGCCGTTCTGAAATCGGACAAGGTCGTGGATGGCTGTTTCAAAACCGAAGGTGCGGGAGTCAATGAAGAAGCATGGTTCGAAGCGGCGGAGTTCGATCTGAACGATGATCACCGGGCGGACCTAATTATCAAACCGAAACATACCTGTCTTTTCGGTGCCAATCAGGGACCTTTCTGGATTTTCCAAAATGTTCACGACGGCTATCAGAAGGTCCTGTCGGCAACCGGGCTCAAGCTAACGATATTGCCGGAAAAGTTCAATTCCTTCAACACGATCCGAGTCGGCAGGGCCGAGGGAATGAAGGGCCGGGACACTCTATTCCGTTTTTCCCAGGGAAAGTACCGGCCGGCCAAGTAAAATCACGGAACATTACTGTTAAGTCTCCGATAATTCATTTAGATAAGATTTTCGCGTAATCGGAGACTCAAAAAAAATGGTACAAAGCGTCGAATCGGGCAGAGGGCCAAGGAGTTCGGAACCTGCGAGTAACGAAAATTTACGGTCAAGCAAAACCGAGGTCCCTACGGTTAGAACGCAGCCGGAGAAAATACCTCTCGGCACCTACGAAACGAAAGTGACGTACGACCGCTCGCAGTATGACCGACTCTACTTACAGAATAAGGAACCGCTCGGGATCGGCGGGCCGACTCTCACGGCAAAATCGCGGCCAGAAGATCTTATCCGGGACCCGCGCGTCCGGGCGATGCTCGACACGATCGCTTTTGCGGAAGGCACAAGGGGCAATGGCGATTACAGCCGCGTGGTAAATGGACGCGTTATCGGCCCCTATGACCGAAGCAAGCCTTATGACGCAGGCCTGGTTGGAAAAACCAACGTCCGGGTAACCGATCTCAAAAATCATCCAAACCTCCTCGTTCAAGTAAATCCGGGCTTGCGAAGCACTGCCGCGGGCAGATATCAATTCTTGAGCGGGACTTGGGCCGGACTTAATATGCCCGATTTCTCGCCCCGGTCGCAAGACCTCGCCGCGATCAAGCTAATGCAGCGTCGGGGAATGATCGAACCGCTGCTCCGCGGCGATTTTGCGGAAGCGATCCATCGCGGTGCCCCGGAATGGGCGAGCCTTCCCACCGCATCCGGCCACAGCTATTACGGACAGGGAGGAAAAACCCTCAGCAGCCTTAGAAGCGTTTACAATACGGCCCTTCGGAATCAGGGCGCGAACCCGGAGCCGACCACCCCGACGAATCCGACCACGCCGACCCAGCCGAATGGGAATGGAAATTTGGTCCGTGGGGCACGAGGCAGTGCAGTTGAGGCCTTGCAGGATAATCTGGTACGACTCGGCTTGATGACCCGGGCCCAGAAACAGACCGGCCCGGGCATCTTCGGCCCGCGGACTGAAAGCGGCGTGAAAGAATTTCAGCAGGCAGTCGGTCTGGCCCAGACCGGACGGTTCGACGCCTCGACCAGGTCTGCGATGAACAGCATACTAGGAGGAGATGTTAAGGACGGTGCCCGCGGGTCGACCGTGAAGGCATTGCAGGACAACCTTGTGCGGCTTGGATATATGACGCGATCCCAGGTAAACACGGGGCCCGGCATCTTCGGTCCGCGAACCGACGCGGCACTGAGAAAGTTCCAGTCGGCACAAGGGCTGGGTAATGACGGTATTTTCGGGCCGGACACGTTCAAGGCACTGCGGAGCGCCAGAACACCCGCAAACCCGAATCCGGGCACGGATACAGGCACGGTAAGCGAATACCGCCGATGGAATGTTTACAGCACCGGCAACCGTCCGGCGCGCCAGGCCGACGGATACGAAGATCTGCAGTCGCATCATGACTACACCAGCGTCAACTACGTAATGAAAGGACTTACTCTGCCGCACCGTTTGGAAGCACGTGACATAGTGCTTACCCGTTCGGGCGAAAGCAACTTCGGCCAGACCCTTCCGTCGCCTTCGTCAGGCCGAGTTCTTTTTGCGGGTAACGAGAACGACGGTTACGGGAACAAGGTTGTGATCCGAAACGACCAGACGGGACAAATCTCAATGGTCGGGCACATGCAGTCGGTCAGTGTTCGAAAAGGTCAAACCGTCAATTATGGCCAGAGCCTCGGTTCGCAGGGATCAAGCGGACATTCCACGGGAGCCCATATCCACATAAACGCAGACCCGGCGGTCATCCGCAGATGGGTCGCCGACCTTGCCGACGGCAAATTCGACGGAGTTCGAGGCCGTTTCAATGTTGGGGTCAAACCGTAAAAGATATCGAATTAACACGTTAAGAGGCTGTCCGAAAGGCGGCCTTTTTTCGATACGGTAAAAACTAAACACTTCCCGATAAGGCTTATCTTAGCTGGTGAAGGATTTCTCTCAGCTTTCGGTGGAGAAACGGATCGCTGGCGACGTATTTGCTGAGCTTTGCGGCAACTTCCCGGCCCTGGGCAGTTTTTCGAAAACCGGCTCCGAGGCGTGAGTGCACCAACGCGTGGGCCGATTCCTGAATCGCGGCGGCCTCGCCTTCCGGCGAATCGAAATTTGTGGTACCGGCAATACGTCGGAATTCCGCCTGCAGTTTGCCTTCGGTCGCGGTCGCACCGCCGGGTTGATTTAGCTCAGCGGCGGCGTCAGCCAACGCAGCTTCGAACTTTTTATCAACGGCATCCGCGCGGGCGATATTTTCTTTCGCTCCAAGCTGCTCGATCGGTTCCGCGCCGCTCGCAAGAGGCGAGCCTGTTTTCTTTACCGACATACTCCTCAGAGACCTCTCAAAAATCGAAGTATATCACAGCCCGCCCGACACCGAGGTTGCGAACCATGGTTGGTAGTGTCCCAAAGATGTTGTGCGGGAAATTTGCCACGAAGCACGAATTTTTCTCTCAGAAATAGTGATACATTCATTCGTGCATTCGTGGCTGACTCGGTTAGAGAAGAACATCCTAGATCGCGCTCGGTTCCTTATAGTCCTTGGACCAATTATCAAGCGACCTGTTTATTTGTCCGTTATCCAACTGGTAACTATCGATTATTTCACCATAACTGTCTCGAATCCCGCTTAACAGTTGACTGGCTCTGAGAGAAGCACGGGTCAGTTCCTCGAATCTTGCACCAGTCGCGCCTTTACTCTGATCATTCAGGACCGTGATCGTGTCGCTCAACAGCGTAGTGTAGATATCCCGAAGGCTTTCTCCGAGGCTGATATTCTGCCCGTTCTTTTCGAGCATATCGATATAGGCATTGCCGAGTT
>JABFSB010000449.1 GCA_013140875.1 Acidobacteriota bacterium | reverse complement strand
TCGATAAGCTGATATTCGATGCGAAGTACGCGGAAATTGTTCTTATCTATCCAGATGCGGCCCTTTTCGCCGGCCGGCGACGAAGTGTAGGTCGGGCCTTTTAGGCCGACGCCGCCGTGCTTGTTATTGGCTAGTTCGATCTCGTAGTGATATACGATGGCACTGCGGCCGCGTATCACGTCGGTGCTTTCTACCTCGAACTTCGTCTTGCTGTCGGGTTTGAATATCTTGGTCAGATCCTCGACAAACTCGCCGCCGGACGTGGCTCCGTCAAGGCCGCTGTAGCTACCGGATGTTTCGGACGTGACCGGTGCTCCGTTCTTAGATAGGACCTTATATTGTTCGCCTTTTTCGTCGCTGTAGCTGACCGCGATTATCAGGTTGTCATACGGACGCCAATTACCGGTTCCGGCGTAAGCCTCGGATCGCGTAATCACCTGTTTAACTACAAAATCCGGCATGTCGTCGAGTAGTGCAAGCGTATTGGCAGTTGTTTTTTCGAGGATCGACGCGGAGACGGACGGCGGAGGAAGTTTGGTCGCTTCCGGGTTCAGGCGCCGCCGTTCGGCTTCCTCCAAAGCGCGCTTTAGATCTTCGTTATTTCCGCTTTTCGAACGCGTCAGGCCTCGCAGGCCATCATTGACCGGAAAATTGATGCCGCGTCGGCGAAGTGCGTCGACCAACGGCTCAATGCCCGTGTTTCCCTTGATCGCGTAAAGCATTCGGACGTATTCCGTCTGCGCAAGCGGCTTTTCCTGGCCGTTCGCGACAAGAGCAAATACAGCGATAACCGAAATTAGAAGAAGCTTTTTCATCGTCTAGAATGATGCCGAGGCGACGGCAATAGTTGGCTTTTACCGTTGCGATAGCGGGATTCCAACTGTCAACCGTTCACTGTCAACTTTTAACTATTGCAGCGGTTTCAATCCTGTCAGTTAAAAGTTAGCCAGTGATTAGTTGACAGTTGGTAAAAAGGGAAAAGGCCGCCTTTGCAGACGGCCTTCATATCTAATTATAAACGAAAAGCCCGGGCTAGTTCACCCATTCCTCTTCGTAGTTCAATTGCCAATGCCGGGTAACCCAGCTTTGGGCCGCTGTCATTGCCGTGTTCTTCCATTTCTTGAAGTTGTCCAAGACCGAAAGAGCGGCAAGCGGTTTGCTCGGGTCCCGCTCGACGCGAATGACCTGAGTTGCAACCTCGATCACGGTCTTTTTTTCCTCAAAGATCCGCAATTTCACTTCGCAGCCCACGGGCGGCAGTACTTCCAGATTAACCAATGCGCTCGATTCGCCAATGTTTTCAGTTGTACCTTCTACCTTGATCGTCTCACCGCTTTCCTCGTCAACCCAGCTTGCTATTACCGGCATATGCGCCAGTATCCGATGATGTAATGGCGTTTTGTACGACGCCGTTGCGTATTCTATCTGTGCCATATAAATCTCCCCCTTTTTCGTTCCCAAAAACAATCGAAAAATACCACTTATTTTCAAACACCTTTAAGAAGCGAGTAAAAAATACTCCAATCTTACAAAAAAGTCAAGTTTCGATTCCATACAGCAAAATAAAGAGGTTTGGCCTGTATCGAAGCGAAAGATAACACCGTTTGAAGCGGGAAACTTCTTAAAAATTTCCCGATTTAACGCGGCTGTAACTTTTTGCCGATAACCTTACGAGTTCGCACACAAAACACCGATGTGTTTTTGCGGAACCCAAATTGCCTGTAACAGAGCGTCCAGATAGTTTGATCTTCCGGCGCTTTCAAAGGACAAGCGATGGTAGTTTTATGTTTGCGCGGCAAACACGGTAAATAAAAGGCTTGGGAGAAACGGCTTTCGGGCTGAAACAAACGGCTTCGCATCGTGAGCGGGGTTTTCCACAGAGGCAAATCCAAATTGCGATAAAAAAATCCAAATTATCCGACGATTATTCGAACAAAACAGCAATTTTGAATTTCTTTTTTCAACTTTAGACGAGGTCAAAAATCAAAATGACTAGTAAATTTTCACTAAAATTCGTTATCCTTTGCGTCGCGATGATTTCTGCGATGGCAATGACAATTTTCGCCCAGTCGCAAGGCGGCACGGGCCAGATTTCGGGCCTTGTGGCCGATGTTAACGGCTCCGTCGTTCCTAATGCGACTGTTACGTTGCTGAATAAGACGACGAACCAGACCCAAACGGCAACTTCAAGCGGTGAAGGCCTTTACCGGTTTGTTCTGCTGCAACCGGCCGTTTACACGGTAAAGACTTCGGCCGCAAACTTTGCCGAACAGACGCTTGAGGTCGAAGTACAGGTCGGCCGAACGACCGACGCTAATTTCACGCTCGGCGCCGGTGACGTTTCCGCCGTCGTGCAGGTAACCGCCGACGGCGTCCAGGCCACCGCCAGCAACTTCGACGCCGTCCAGGACTCGACCGCGATCCAAACCCTGCCGATCAACGGACGCAGGTTCCAGGATTTCGTTACCTTGACACCTACCGCCCAGGTGGATCCGCAGCGTGGCCAGATATCTTTGTCGGGCCAGCGCGGAATTAACTCGAACATTAATGTCGACGGCGTCGATTACAATCAGCCGTTCTTTGGCGGAATTCGCGGTGGTGAACGTTCGAATCTGGCTTTCACGATTCCTCAGGAATCGATTCGGGAATTTCAGGTAGTTGCGGCGGGCTATTCGGCTGAATTTGGCCGTTCCACGGGCGGCATCGTTAATGCAGTAACCAAGTCGGGTGATAATAAACTCAGCGGTTCGCTATTTTACCTTTGGCGGCCGGAACAGCTGGCGAAGGGAAACAATTTCACCGAGGCTCTTCAAACCCAGCGTCTTACCGCCGCCGGTGTTGATGCTACGCTGGCACCTACCCAGCATCAGTTTGGAGGTTCGATCGGCGGTCCGATCGTCAAGGACAAGCTGTTTTACTTTGTTTCCTACGAGCAGCAGAAGTTTAAGGCACCACGACAGATTCTTTTCAACTTTCCGACCGGCTACACGACAGCGGATGCAACTCGCAGGCCTGTTTTCGATTTCTATACCGCTCAGCAGACCGGATACGAATTGACCAACGATGCGTTTGCTATTCTTGGCCGCGTTGACTGGAGTATTAACGACAGCAACCGTCTCAACGTCCGGTATAACACCAGCAAAAACAACGCCGAGAACGCGGTTTCTCGTGGTGAAACATCATTGGATCCCACCACGAATCAGGCGCTGACAACCAACGGTACCGAGAAGAACAGGAATAACATTGTCGTAGGACAATTGATCACCAACATCGGCCCAAGCATCATCAATGAGGGCCGCTTTCAGTTTGCAAGAGAGGACCGACCCAGATTCTCTAACTCGACAATCCCTCAGCTTCAGACTTCGTTTGCGACTTTGGGAGCTACGGCTTTTTTACCGACCACGCAATACGACACTCGTTATCAAGGAGCCGACAACATTACTTTCATCAAGGGCAACCACACCCTCAAGTTCGGAGCGGAGTACAGCCGATTGTTCGCGAGTCAGTTGTTTGGATTCAACCAGTTCGGCCAGTATACGATGAACATTGGTTCGACGGTTGCTAATACCGACGACATTCTTACCCGTCTGGCGAACGTTGCAACCGCAATCAACGCCACGACAACCGTTCTCGGACGGTTTGACGATAACCGTGCCCGCTACAACAGACAGATCGGTAACCTGCAGGCATCATTCGTGGCTCACGAACTCAGTTTCTTTGCTCAAGACCAGTGGCGCGTCAACCAGAAATTGAGCCTTAACTTCGGTCTGCGCGCGGAACAGCAGTACAACCCGTCACCCGAAGCAAACAATACTCAGATCATTAATGTAGTTAAGAATACGATCTTCCCAGTCCGCAATGCCGGATACGATCCGACGCAGATTCCGGACAGTGGATGGCAGTGGGGGCCGCGGGTCGGATTTGCCTATGATCCGATCGGCGACGGCAAGACCGTTATCCGCGGTTACTCCGGTATTTACTACGCTAGAACACCCCTGCTGGTATTCGCCGGCAGTGTTAACAATTATCGAACGCCTCCGGGCGACGTGAGCACACAGCTTCCTTTTGTCGGCTTCAGTCAGGCAAATTTCGACGCGTTTCTTGCCACGCCGGCTGGCGCTCAATATATTTCTATTACGGGTTGTAACCCTGCGGCCGCCGCGGGAACCGATGCGAGGAATAGATGTACGCCGAACACGGTCTTCCGTCAATTCGCGATTGCCGGCGTGAACCTGAATAGTTCACCGCTGGACAATTTGCCGATCCTTGGACTTCCTCAGATCTCAAGCATCGCCGGTGCACTGGGCTTGTCGCCGAACCCATTCACGGGCGCAACGCTCACAGGTCATGACGAGAATTTTAAGAACCCGATGTCGTTCCAATATGGTTTCGGCATTGAACGTGAAGTGGGCGAGGGTTTTGTTGTTGGTGTTGATTTCGGACACGTCAAAACGACGCGTCTTCAGCGTAATCGCGACCTCAACTTGCCGGGACCGCTTACGGGTGAGCAGTATATTGCGTTTCTGACGGCGAACAACACGGCCGCCAACGTTACGCTATGGTCCACGCCTGGTCATATTTTCGATCAGATCCGCCAGTCGGGCCGTTCCTACATTGCCGTTAATACTCCTGCTTCGTTTGTCAATCCGGCGACTGGAACAGCCTTTACATTTGCGGCGGGCACTGTAACGACTCGTCAGCGTCCAACTCAGGCCCAGCAGAATTTTGTGCTCGGGGCTGTACAGGTCCGTGAATCGTCGGCCAAATCGCTTTATGACGAGGTTACGTTTCGTGCGAGATTTACCCGTAAGTGGGGCCGGTTGAATGCCTTTTATACGTGGTCGCGTAGCTTGTCTGATGACGACAATGAACGTGATGCGGGTGGCGTGGCATTCGCAAATCCTTTCGATTTCAGCGGCGAGTATAACTTCTCTCGGTTGGATCGAACGCATCAGTTCGTGGCCAGTCCTATCTTCTTCCTGCCGTATGATTTCGAAATATCTAGTGCGATCCGCCTTCGCTCGGGGGTTCCTCTTAACGCGACCGCCGCTGCTGCGGATTTGAATGGCGACACGGTTTCGAATGACCGGCCTCTCTTAGGTCAGGGCATCATTATGGAACGCAACCGTTTCAGGAACAGGCCCGTCTACGACGTAGATCTCCGCGTTCAGAAAACGTTCAAGTTCGGTGAGGTCCGCAGGTTCATCCTGACCTCTGAGTTCTTTAACATTTTCAACCTGTCCAACATTATTTTCCCGAGTCCGAGTACGGCGACCTCGTCCGGTCTGACCGGCCAGTTCTGTTCCTTGGGAGGTCAGACGTGCGGACTCAGCGGAGTTGCGACGAACCTCAACTTCCGGCAGATACGAGATCAGAACGCTGGTGCAACATTCGGCCAGATCCTGATTAATAATGTGAATCCCGGAAGCCAGGTTTTCCAGATGCAGCTTGGGGCACGATTCCAGTTTTAGTTTTTCTCTCACGGGAAAACCTCTTGCGGCACGTTTCTTTCGGGAAACGTGCCTTTTTTCGTTGTCGGCCTTGGTGAATTGACCTGCCGGGCCATTTGGTAGAACAATCTAGTAGTTTTCCGATGCGAATCCTGCAGATC
>JABFSB010000027.1 GCA_013140875.1 Acidobacteriota bacterium | reverse complement strand
CCATTAAAGGAGACTTTTTTTGTGTCGTTTCATTAGACCATCTCAGTGCCGGGTTTGGATATTTTCGAACGCTCTTAAATTAGCGTTGAAATGAGTAATAAATATGAAAAACTCGAAATTTTATGGCATTGGTGTTGTGTTTCTTAGTTGCTTCCTCATTTCAGGCGTAGTTTCGGTTTTCGCTCAGAATCCGGAAATGATCAAGCGATTAAGACCACCTGATAAGGAAAAGTTTAGTGGGGTAGAATCAGGACTGATAATCCCTCGCCTGATACGACAACAAACATGCGGAATTCTTACACCAAATCCTGAACCACCGTGTCGGGAGATAATTTCGGTAAAGGAGCAAGGCAAATACTCGACCGTGTCTATCTATAATTCGGATGCATCGATTTGGTCAGAGCTTAAGATCGAGCCGCGAGATCCGAAATATTTTGACGTCGATCTTTCTTCTTTCTCACCTGTTTTTCCAAACAGCGAGTTCAAGGTAGATATCGGCAAATTGTATGGCCTTATCGTCATGAGAATTACGCGCGAGTCGCCAGACTGGTATGAAGTAGAAATAAATGAAAAGACTCGGCAGACAAAGTTCATCTTGAAAGCCGACCCGATGTGGGCGCATGTTGATTGGTACGAACTCTTCAACATGAGTTTTCATGTCTACATCGACCCCAGCAGAACGACTGTACTCGATGCTCCAAATGGAAAACCTATTGAATGCAAGTTTGACGATCCCAAAAGACACATATTTTCTCGGTTAGATGGTGACTGGATGCTCGTGAACAAAGACTCGCCAAGGTGCGAGGGGTGGATCCGTTGGCGGAACGGCAGAAAAATGTTAGTCGGTTCACGATTGACCGATTGGAAAATTCCGTCACTCGATGATGTACATCAAAGATGATAGGCAATTGAGAAGGATGGAGGCAGGCCCGCCCTATTGGCGTTTTGTTAGCGTTGATGCACTTTCAGTCGGGCTCACATCATCATTTGCTTTGTAGCGAGGATGAACAATCGGAAGAATAACGGGGTCAGGCCTGCGATATTGCCGTGATTTTAGCGGGTCGAATCAATTCTATGATCCTTTCGGTTGGGTCTTAAAGTTCGGGTTGCGGGATTTTTCGGCTGTTAGGGAAAAACTAAAATAACGAACGTATCCAGCCGCCGTCGGCGGCGATTGAGCTTCCGGTGATGTATCCGGCCCGTTCGGAAACCAGGAACGCGGCGAGGGCGGCGAGTTCTTCGGGGCGGCCGAGACGCTGCATTGGAATTTCCGATTCCCATCGCGCCCTAATGGCGGACGATTCGATCCCTTCTTTTTCGGCGAGAGCTTTAGCAAGGTCTTCGACTCGTTCGGTGGCGGTGTAACCGGGAAGAATGTTATTTACGGTGATTCCAAACGGAGCGACCTCAGTTGCGAGAGTTTTCGCAAAACCGGTAACGGCCGCGCGCAGGCTGTTTGAGAGCATGAGATTGTCGACCGGCTGTTTGGCCGCAATAGACGTTACGTTCAGGATGCGGCCCCAGCCGCGTTTTTTCATGCCCGGCAAAACGAGCCGCGTCATTTCGACCACGCTGTAAAGCAAACCGCGTACTGCCGCCTCCCAGTCGTTCGCGGTAATCGTGTCGAAAGTGCCGGATGGCGGTCCGCCGGTATTCGTGATCAGGATATCGACCCGGCCGAATTTCTCGATGGCTTTAGCAACGATCCGATCGATGCCATCTTTGTTCGACAGATCGCCCGCAACGGCCAAAACTTCGACGCCCGCTTTTTCCGCAATCGAATCGGAAGCCTTGATCAGAGCGTCTTCGCCGCGGGCACACATGATCAGCTTTGCCCCTTCGGCCGCGAGTTCCTCGGCCACGGCAAAACCCAAGCCCATGCTCGACGCGGCGACCAGGCCGACTTTGTCACGCAATCCGAGATCCATTTTATTTATTTCAAAATTACTTCTGCCTCAGGTAATCGTCGGTTTTGTCGAGCCAATCCTGTCGCGGCGGGCTGAAAATATCCACATCCAGCGTGTCTTCCATCGCCTCCGCCATGTGCGGAACGTTGGATGGGATCACCAGCACTTCGCCCGACCCAACGATTACTTCCTCTTCACCGTCATCGCCGATCCAGAAATGCAGCGAGCCTTCAAGAACATAGGTCAACTGCTCGTTCTCGTGCGAATGCCGTGGCACGACGCAGCCCTTTTTAAGATAGACATGCGTCAGCATCATTCGGTCCGCCGTGATCAAACGGCGCTCCAGCAGATCACTCACTCGTTCCCTCGGCATGTCTTCCCAGCGATAGAATTGGGTTTGGCTCATAAGTTTTCCGGCGGTCGGTACGGGTCAGTATACCCGATCCACGCTGAACGCGGTGAAAGGCGCGTCCTCGGTACACGCATAGCCCGAAACGCGGATCGTATTGTTTTTGGTGATCAGATGATCGAAGACGTCGTCGCGGTGCTCTTCGGCGATGCGGCCAAGCGGAATCATAACGTCGGAGGAGGTTTTCTTGTCTATCTTGATTAAAACTGTTGCCGTATCGCCTTTAACCTCTAATTTTCTGACCCTTCCGACCAAGCTCTTGACCGAACAATCGCTTAGTCCTAAAAGGTTGGAAAGACCGATGAGTTTGTAATTCACCGAATAAGTAACGACCGCCTTCTCGGTCGTCTGAGCAAAGCCGGAAATACCAAGGACCAGAATTAAAAATGGAAGAAATTTCATAATAAGAATTCTAGCGCCATTTGCGTCAAGACGTAACACTCATTTCTTGCCGGTGATGTCCTTCCTTTTTCTTTTTCCTCTTATTCCGCCCTTTCCGTGGTCGGGCTTTTAACCACGGAAGGAGAAGAATGAGAGGAATAAAATGAAATGAGGAAAGGCAAAGAATCTTGGACGCAACCCATACTTAGAACACGACCTGGATCATCGGTTCCCGGTCCTATTTGCCTTAGATCTCTATTTTCAATCTTTCCCGATTTGAAGTAACCTATTAGAAACAAACGTATTAGTTGGACGGTTTTATGGCAAAGAACCTTGTACTCTCTTTGGACGGCAACGAATTCGAGGTGGTAATAACCAAACTCGACCGCGAAGACCTTTACGGCAATGTCGAGATCGAAGCGTTCGACGAAAAAGGCAAGCCGGCGGTATTGAAAGTGCTTGCGGCCGACGGCAAAACTTTGATCGAGAAAGGCGGCACGGCCCTTGAAACAGTTAACAGCAAGGGCGATTCGATGGACCGGGCCGAACTGACCGCTGTCGATATCGAGGGTAAAGAAATCCAGAAGGTCGAATCCTCTTTCGGCCAGGTCAATACGCTTAAGAAGACCGATGTCGATACGTATCTCGGCCTTGTCGTAAAGTCCGTATATATCCTCGATCCGCCCGAGGGCGGCGACCTTGACCTTCTTAAAGATCATCTTTCCGCAAAACAAATGTTCTCGTTCCCGTTCAGTTATCGGGGCGGGCTTAGTTATGATTCGGCCTACATCGTCGGCGGCGACGGGAATGATGCGTTTATGATCATCGGAAAAGATGGTGAGGTCCAGTATATGAAGCTGAACCAGGTCGGCGTTCTTTCGTCAAACGAAGAACAGGAAATATCGGCCGACGACATCAGCTTCGACCTTTTGTAATAGACAATGGCGATAAACATCAGCAACGCAAATAACCGCGACGCCGTCGTCGCATTCGAGGGCCTTCTCGGCAAACAGGAGATCAGGTACGTCGACAAAAAGGGCGAACCGGCCCAGAACGCCCGCGTCTTGAAGGCCGATTCCGAGCACGAGATTCCAGTCCTTCTAAAAAAAGCTAAAAAGCTTGAGAAGATCGGCAAAATGCTGATCGACGGCGATCCCGAGGTCGATATGGAATTGACCGGAATGATCCTGACCGACACTTCGAAGGTATACGTCTCGCCGCGCGGAATTGTCCACTTGGTTGAGGAGTACGAGCTTATCCATGATGCAAAAGGAGATCTGCAAAAACGCCGACTTCGCGAAAAGGCGATGCAGAACATGAACTCCGACACGCCGGTGAATTGGACCGGAAAGTTTATCAAGAAAGAAGATGCCGTTCGGCGGTTCGTTTTTACCAACACTAAACAACTGGTGCATATCAACGGCCTGACCTTCGACTTTCTGTATCAAATGGCTGAGGACCTGGACAAGAAAAACTCACTGCTCTTGCTGCGCGGCGGCGAAAAGGCCGACCAGCCGCTCGTGATGAACCGGGGAGGCCGGCCGTATAACGCCTTTCTCGAAGGGCGCGTAAAAGGTGACGGCTATTGTCTCTTGCTTCATCTTTCGAACATGGAGCTAAAACGACCCTCAAATGCCGGGGCGGAATAAGGCTTCAATATGGACGCTAGTTTCGACATCAAGAAATTCAAGTGCAAGTTCGATTACTGCATCGGCAGTGCGACGCACTTGTCCGATCCATCGCTCAAATCGAAAGCCCTAGATTACAAGCGCCGCTTGAGCGGGGCCATGAAAGCGATGGCCGGCCAGGATATCGGCCGCATCGGCGGCGGCAAAGGATATTTTGCTTCGCGAAAGTATGACGGCGAATTTGCCTTGCTCGTGTTTGACGGCGAGAACTTTATATCGCTTCACCCGAGCGGCACCGTGCGTTCCGGCCTGCCGTGTTTGAACGAAGGTGCCGAGCTTCTAAAAAAGGCAAAGGTAAAATCGGCCGTCCTCGCCGGCGAGTTCCACTTAAAAGGCGCGGTCGCCGAGAGCAGGGCGTTGGAACAGGTCCTTGGTGTACTGCGTTCGCCTTCTTCTAAAAAAGCCCTCGACGACATAGCCCTTGCGGTTTTCGATGTAGTTGAAATCGATGGCAAAGCTGTCACCTCCGCAGCCGTCGTGTATAAAAGTCTTGATACCTTTTTCAAAAAGGGTAAGTTCATTCACCCGGTCGAGTACAAAGAGGTCAGCAAGAACGAAGCGATAATGCAACTCTACGTCGATTGGGTGATCGGCGAAGGGGCCGAAGGCTTGGTCGTGCGTCACGACAAGGCCGGATGGTACAAGATCAAAACGCGGCATAACCTTGATGTCGCGATCATCGGTTTTTCGGAGGGCACCGAGCAGCGAAAGGGAATGCTCCACGATCTTCTGGTTGCGGTCGTCCGGCCCGATGGAACGTATCAGGAACTGACGCGCGTCGGCGGCGGATTTAGCGAATCGGACCGAAAAGAATTTTTCAAGGATCTCAAAAAACGAATCGTGCCTTCGGAATACGTTGCCGTGAATAACGATTACGTCGCGTACGAAATGATCAAGCCGGGCCCGGTCATCGAGATGTCGTGCCTCGACATGATCGCACAGCGAAGTAAGGGCGGGCCGGTGAACCGCATGGTATTGGAATGGAACGGCAAACGCTATTCGGCCCTTTCGCGAATGCCTCTTGTCAGCGTTATTTCGCCGCAGTACATTCGCATGCGCGACGACAAGGAAGCGAGCCCCGAGGACACAAGCATCACTCAGGTGACCGATCTGGTCGAGGTGGAGGACGCGTCGAAATCGGCCGACACCTCACAGAGAAAACCCAGTAAGCTGCTTGAACGCGTTGTCTACAAAAAGGTGATGAAGGAAAACCTCATGGTCCGTAAAC
>JABFSB010000190.1 GCA_013140875.1 Acidobacteriota bacterium | reverse complement strand
TTTGATTCGAATAATCCAAAACGCTGGACCGACGACAAGGCCCAGTGGATGAACGCCGAATACATCCGCACGATGCCGCTGGCCGAACTCTTGCCGCATGTTAAAACGGAGCTGAAATCGGCAAAGCTGTGGCGCGAAGAGTATGAACCCGATGGACGAGCGTTGACCGCGACCATTCCCTCGACCGAAGCACAGGCGTTCGAATCCTCGACCGAGATGTCGGACCGTCCGGAAGCGATCGCGATCGGACCGCTCGAGGTCGGCAGCTATGATTGGTATGTCCGTACCATCGACCTCATCCGCGCCCGCTTTTTCACGCTTAAAGATTTCTCAACGCAGGGTCGAGCCTATTTCAGCGAAGACTTCGATTTCGACCCGACGGCGGTTGAGAAGAACCTGAACAAATTCCCCGACCTAAAAACCTGGCTCCCCGAACTAGCCGACCGCTTCGAAGCCGAATTCGCCGACGAATTGCAGAAGCCCGCGCCTGAGCAAGGGCGTAACCCTCAACTTAGCCCAAAGACTTTTTCCGAAGCCAACATCGAAACCGTCGTCAAAGCCTTCACCGAAGAAAAAGGCACCAAACTCGGCATAATCATGAACGGCGCCCGAACCCTCCTGACCGGCGTCGCCGTCGGCCCATCGATGCTCTCGGTTTTTGAAGTGATCGGCCTCGAAAGAACCCTAATGCGCCTTAGAAGCCGGGTTGCGTGGAATGACTGATTTTTCGATCTTGATGGATGTCGAAATATTTTTTAAGAAAATACGAACATATTGCGATCTAGGTCCGGAATCGGAACGCGATTGGGCAAGGCTGTTGAAGCCCAAAACCTATAAAAAGGGAACCGATCTTCTTCGCTTGGGCAAGATTCCGAGTAATGTGGCCTTTGTCGTCAAAGGCCTGTTTGCCCAATACTACATTGCGGAGGACGGTGACGCGGTAATCAAATATTTCTTTCCGGAAGGTCGAATTGCCGGTTCCATACCGGCGACGCTTACCCGGTCCGAAAGCATGTTCACGATAACCGCCTTGGAGAATTCCAGGGTTCTCGAGTACGACTTTTACGAATTCAAAAAACTGGTTTCAAAACATCGAGACATTGCCGAATTCTATATTCATTACATGGAGCAACACTGGATCATAGATAAAGAGCCCTATGAAATCTCCTTTCGCTCCGACTCCGCAAAGGTTCGCTATGAAGATTTATTAAGTAAATACCCGGAACTAACCGAACGGCTCAAAAAACATCAAATAGCCGCGTATTTGGGCATCACGCCGACGCAGATGAGCAGAATTTTCGGCGCCCGAAAATAATTTTCCGTTTCTCAACATATGTAAAGGCTTTGTGTAAAAGACCGGTTTATTCTTTTCGCATCATTGAGATTTCAGTGAAATAAACAATTTACGGAGTAATAGAATGAACGACACAAAAATCACTATTGACACAAACGTTGGGGCCGACACCGCGAAAGTATGGGAGTATTGGACCAAACCCGAGCACATCATGAAATGGAATTTCGCCGCGGACGATTGGCATTGCCCGAAAGCAGAAAACGACTTGCGGGTTGGTGGAAAGCTTAAGTCCAGAATGGAGGCAAAGGACGGCAGCTTCGGTTTCGATTTCGAGGCGATTTATGACGAAGTAATCGGGGGGAAAAAGATCGCCTACACGATGGCCGACGGCCGACGGGCGACGACTATTTTCGATGACTTCGGCGGCAGCACGAATATTACGATCACTTTCGACCCCGAAAACGAAAATCCGGTCGAGATGCAAAAAGGCGGCTGGCAGGCTATTTTAGATAACTTTAAAAAGTACGCCGAGAAAAACGCTTAGAAATGAGAAATGTAGTTCTAAATCTCGCCGTCACGCTCGACGGTTTTATCGAAGGGCCGAACGGCGAGATAGATTGGCTGGTGCGGGATGAAACGATCGATTTCGGCGACATCTCTAACTGAGATATTGTCCGACAAAGATGCGATTTTTTACGGCCGTGTTAGCTATGACACGTGGGGAAATTTCACGCCTGACGGCGCCGGCGGCAAGCTTGGTCAAGCTTATAGCTTACTGCACAGTTAGCAAAAGTATGTCTTTTCGAATACGAAAAACGAGCGACGACACGGATGCCGTATTCATTGGCTCTGACATTGAAAAACGAGTCCGCGAGATCAAAGGTCAGCCTGGACAAAACATCTGGCTCTATGGCGGCGGAAAGCTGATCACGACCTTTCTAAACTTGGATCTTATTGACGAATATCGGCTAGCCGTTCATCCGGTTATCATCGGGAAAGGCAAACCTCTCTTTCACGATATAGCGGACCGACACAAACTTGTTCTAGTCGAAACCAAGGCCCATGCCAGCGGGGTGACCCAACTACACTACAAACGCCGATTCCCATGAACTCGGTTATTCGGATTCGGCAGCATCAATTCCGTGTATCCGATCGGACTTTGCCTTTTCACGCTGAGCCAAAAACAGCATGGGAATCGCCAATACCTGAAAGATGGCACTTCCCAGATATGACGCGGGATAGCCCCAGACATCCGCGGTTTTCCCGAGTGCGGGCTGCGAGAAGACTCCGCCGAGCGATGCGAGCATATTGTCGGACGAAAGCACCGTCGCGCGCTGTTCGGACGGGACAATGCCGTTGACATAAGCCTGGCGGACCGGGCCGATCGCGGCCCAGACGATGGCCCAAATCGCGAGGAGTGCGAGGACGATCCAGAAATTTCCGATGAACGAAATGAACACCAACGCAACGACGGTGACCGAAGTGCCGGTGATAAGCAGCGAGGTTCGTAGTTTGAATATTCTTCCCGCATAAGGGACCAGGAGGCCGCCGATGATCTGTGCTCCGGCAAACACGGCAGCGGCGGCACCGGCTACCGCATAGCTAGTCTGATCGCCGTAAAGCTGCAAAAGATAAGGCTGCGCCGCGTAGAAGGCGAACATGGCCACCCCGCCGCTAAAAATAGACGAGATCATCATCCACCTGATCGGCGCATTTCGCAGACCAAAATCGACCGCTCCACCGACTACATTTTTGACTTCGTCCGCAAACGACCTACCGCGATCCGGCGAAAAGCCTTCGTCATGCATTAAAAAGAACGCAATACCGAGTGTCAGCAGAAGCGCGACCACACGCATGATGTAAGGAACGCCGAGATTGGTGTACTGGGCCATAACGCCGCCGGCAACCGTGCCGGTCAGCATTGCGATTCCGCTGGCAACGGCACCTTTCGCAAATACGGCTTCCAACTCGCCACTATAACCGTTTGCGTCCAACCCATCGACCAGCCACGCCTCGGTCGCCCCGCTAAAGAAAGTAAATCCGAGTCCGAGAAGAATCGACACGATCGCCCATGCCCACATCGGTCCTTTTATCTGCCACAGCCACAGATAGGCAAGTGTTGTCAGAAAAAGCGTCGCTGTGCCAAGCAAAAACGAAGCCCGTCGCCCCCGCGTATCGGCCACAATGCCGGTCGGAACCTCAAACAAAACTTGTCCCACCGTAAAGAACGCGTTTGCTACGAAGGCTTCGGTTATCGTCAGACCAGCGTCGAGCAGGAAAAGTGTATTTACACCCCAAATAAACGAAGATGCGAACGTGGAGAAAAGCGTCAGCGTGACGTATGTTCTGACGATTCTGGCTGGATCTTTTTTCACCTACTTAATCTCTATTACCCGCTGCTTTACCGGCGAGGACAGCACAATTGTCGTTGTCGTAATGCCGTACGGCGTAAGGCGGTCGATCACTTCCTGGAGATGCTCGACCGAGGCGACGGCGATCTTCATTATGAAGGAATCACCGCCCGTGCCGCGGTGGCATTCGAGCACTTCGTTCGAGCCCTGCACCACTTCGATAATGTGGCTATAATCGACGCCCGTGATGCTCATGCGGATGAATGCCATGATCGGCAAACCGACCTTTGCCGTGTCGATCTCGGCCCGATAACCGTTAATTATGCGGGCGTCCTCAAGCTTGCGAACGCGTTCGATCACCGCCGGAGTGGTCAACCCGACTCGGCGTCCCAACTCGGCATAGCTCAAGCGTGCGTCCAACTGAAGCTCTTTCAATATCTTACGGTCGATCTCGTCAATCATGTGTCGCATCCGCGTTCGAAGACTTTACGATTGTAAACTATCTGCCAAAATAAATTAAGAATCTTAAGCCTATACGCCGCATTAACTAACTGTTCCCATTTAGATTGTTTATTCCATCCATTAGAATATAGAGAAACGTAGAAACCTACATCGAATGAGGGGCATCGTAAACATGACAGGAGCCGCTATGCTGACCGAAACACTTTCCGCAACAATCGACGAACCGGCCGTAACGCTTGATAACTTTCGCGTCGCGGACGAAGACTTGCCCGAATTTCGGGACATGAAATTCGAGGACATAAACCAATTAGACCTCGACCATCCCGGTGCAAGCGATGAGGAATACCGCGAGCGGCGCAATTACATCGCCGGCCTCGCAAAGAAATTTCGCGACACAGGCGAAATTACCGATGTCGATTATACGGATGAGGAACAGGGCATTTGGCGAAAGGTTGCCGGTCAGCTTGAAGAGCTTCACCAGCGTCGGGCGAGCCAGTTTTACCTTGACGCAAAACGTGACCTCGGCTTTTCAAACGACCGCATTCCGCAATTGTCGGAAATGAACTGCCGGTTGAAAGAGCTGACCGGATTTCGCCTCGCTCCGATCGAAGGCCTGGTTGAAACGCGTGCTTTTTTAAGCTGGCTGTCGTTCCGCACGATGCTCTCGACTCAATACATCCGCCATCATTCCAAGCCCGAATACACCCCCGAACCGGACATCGTCCACGAAGCGATCGGCCATATCCCGACATTTACTAACAAGAATTTTGCCGATTACTCACAATTCATCGGCCACGGTGCCCGCATTGCTAACGACCGTCAGCTCGAAGAACTCGGCCGCCTGTATTGGTTCACCGTCGAATTCGGCTTAAAGGAAGAAGACGGCGAGATAAAAGCCTACGGTGCCGGCCTGCTGTCCAGCGTCGGCGAACTGGAACACGCCTTCGGCAACGAAGTCGAGCGCCGCCCGTTCGATTTCGAAGAAGTGATAAATCACGATTTTACATACTCAGACTTGCAGCCAGTGCTGTATGTGATTCCTTCGTACAGCTATTTGAAGGATGTGACGCGGAAGTATATCGAGAGTTTTTGAGGTTGTCTTATCGGACAACTTCTGATATTGTTGCATATGGTTGAATCGGTCAGAAAAGTCATTTTATTCAAACGATATTTTGATGAGTTTTTTGATAAGCAGCCTCGAAAAGTACAGGAGAAACTCTACTGGTCGATCAATGTTTTACGCACGATCCGAAACATTCCAAAAAACCATCTAAAGAAACTTCAAGGAACGGACGGACTAATGGAAATGAGAACGCAGTTTGGCGGTGACATTTACCGTGTATTCTGTTTTTTTGATGAGGGCCAGATTGTAGTCTTGATGAACGGCTTTCAGAAAAAATCGCAGAAAACGCCAAAAGACGAGATCGAGCGGGCCTTGAGAATTAGAGAGGAATATTATGCTGAAAAAGGGTGACGTCAGAACGCTGGAGGAGTTTGCCGATGAAAAATTCGGCAAACGGGGC
>JABFSB010000351.1 GCA_013140875.1 Acidobacteriota bacterium | reverse complement strand
GTGTTTTCGCCCGCCATTGCGGATTCGACGCCGCTTCCCTTTTGAAGCGCTACATAAACGGGAGCAAAAGCATAACTGAGTTTGAGACGTTCGGCCAGCTCTTTTGCCACAAAACGGTTCCCGCTGCGGGCCATGCCGTAATCGAGTTCGGTCAGCAGAAGAACGTCTTTGTTTTTCAGGTCTTCGTGATTCTGCAACGCGTTGGCAATGCCTTCGAAAACACTTCCACGTTCAATGTTCCAGGCAAGGGCGGCAATGTCGGAACCGGGAGCGATAGCGACTGGGTTCCCTACGGACGGAGCCAAGAGCCCAGTCGCTATCGCTCCCGGTTCCGACACGACGACTTCGTTCAGGACCCGTTCTGCGTCTTCACGGATCTTCTCGACGATCGGCGAAGCCGCTAGTTCGGCCGTCGATTCGAATTTCAACAGCTCGGGGAAATATCGGTTGAGGTCGTGATCAAGAATCTCCGGCCCGCCGGTCCGAGCAGCGGTCGGATTATGGAACAACGTTTCGGGAAACATAAAGACGCTAGGTTACGAAATCGGATGCTGCTCTGTCCACCGAATAGGAGTCCGGACTATGAACTAACCACTTGTCACTATCCACTGAATTTCAAAGTCACACTCTTTTCTTCAGTGGATAGTGACAAGTTGATAGTTGATGGTTTTCAGAGCGCTTCTAATCGTCATACCTTTCCTTAGCCGGGGCGACGGCGAGGAAGTCGGTGCTTATTCGTTCGGAATAGACGGCCAGGAGTTCTTCGAGGCGTTTTTGCTTTTTGGAGTAAAAGATCATGCCGACGTGTTTCGATTTGCTGACGCGATAGACGATCTCGGTATCGGTGTAATGCGACGTGTCGGGTTGGTCTTGATTTGCCAGGGCGAGGGCGATGCCGGCGAACTCTTTTCGCAGCTTAGGAAGTTTATAAGGATTTTCCGTTGTCGCGGTTTCGAGCTTTGCCCATTCGCGCCAGAGATTGAAGTTGCAGGCGTGCTCGAGCACGTTGGCGATATACGCACCGCCGACGCGGCAGGCGACTTCGAGCAAATAGAATTTGCCGTCCTCGGCGCTTTGTAAAAACTCGGCGTGCGAGACGCCGCGTTCGTATTTGAATGCGTGGAGCAGCGCATTGTTCATAGCCTCAAGCTCCTTTCGCTCCTTCGATTTATAAGGCACAATCGAGGTCGTAAATACTCCGCCGTAATGCGTTACGCTGAATGGCGGTGTGCCGTATTGACTAACTCCACAGGCAAGAACCTTGCCGTTGTCGACGATCGAATCGACGTGAAATACATTGCCGGCTATAAACTTTTCAAGCACGAATTGTGACGGATGATCGCGCCAGTTGTTGCGGTTGTCGAGGTCGTTAAGAACACTCCAAACCTGGTCCTTCGATGCGCATTTGCGGATGCCGAACGCGGAAACTTCATATCTCGGCTTGACGATCCAAGGGTCGGGGACGCGGTCGAGATATTCTTCAATCGATTGCTTATTAAAACACCCGGTAAATTCGGGACACGGAATGCCCGCCGCCGCGGCGATGTTCCGCATCGACAATTTATCCCGGAATCGAAGAGCGTGCGAACCGGTCATGCCGCCGAGCTGTAAATGTTCGCGGGCACGAGCCGCGGTCATCACATCGAATTCATCCAGGCCGACCACGCGATCAATAGACCGCGAACCGGCGATGTTCGTGATCGCACGGATGTACTCCTCCTGCGAAGCGTTATCTTCAACCGTTTTTACATCGTTCAGCGCCGTCCACGTCCACGGTTCGTCAAGAAGTTTCTTGCGGGTTACAAGCGTCACGTGCCAGCCGGCATTCTGTGCCTCGTCCAAAAACTCGTTGCCTTTGTGTTCGCTTGCTATGCAGACAATATGTTTTTTCATATGGAGCGCGGACACTCCTGTCCGCATCGCCGCCGTGAGGCGAAAAAGGCTGATTCACTCAAAAATGTAACTTACCAGCTGCACTTTCGCATCGAAGCGACGCTCATGCGGACAAGAGTCTCCGCACTCCGGTTCACTTTCTCAAAAGGCTATCGAGGCTCCAGTCGCCCGCACCTTTGATCATAAATGCCGCGGCGATAAAGAAATACAAAAACGCCAGTTCCTTTTTCTGATACGGATCGGCACCATGAACGCCAAGTATAGCAACGAGCATCGTAAACGCGATAAAAAAGCCCGAAACCCTGGTGAATAAACCGAGAGCGAGGAATATGCCGCCTAGAAGCTCGGACAAGCCCGCCGCCCACGCGAAAAGCGTCGGTATCGGGAAACCAAGATTGGCCGTACCTGTGATCAACCCGTCACCGGGCGGAACTTTTCCAATACCGTGCGAAAAGGCGAGCGAGATCCCCGCAAAAATGCGCAGCAGCGTCAGCCCGGCATTTGCCGTAAACGAGAGACCCGATTCGCCGCCGAACAGTAATGTTTTGAGCAAACTCTTTTTCTCCTGTCAGTGTTTTATTTTGAACTGAAAGAATGGCACAATTTAGAGTGAAATACAACAGAATCAACGGTATGGGAACATTTCCGGCCCGTTGAGCGTCTTAGTTGTTCTAGCGTTATGGGAAACATCGATATTGCCGATTTTCTATCCAAATTGGTCATTTACATGGTCGTTTGGTTGTTTGCAGTCTCGGCACACGAAGCCGCCCACGCATGGATGTCGCTTAAATTTGGCGACGATACTGCTGAACGCCTTGGCAGGGTTACTCTAAATCCGATCCCGCATATTGACCCATTGGGCACGTTCATTCTGCCGATTGTTGCGTTCATTGCCGGTTACTCGCCCAATGCCGCCGGATTTCCTCTTCTTATGTGGGGGAAGCCGACGCCGGTCAATCCGCTGAAATGGCGTAACAAGAACCTTGCGAATTTCATGGTATCGATCGCGGGTATTGCCACGAACCTGATAATCGCTATCACTGTCGCGATCGCCCTCAAAGTTCTATATGCATACGGAATTTTTACTCGCGGCGTTCAGCCTGATGGAATCGCGGGTCCAATATTCACGCTGCTCCTGGGCACGCTATTCCTTAATGTGGGCCTCGCGGTATTCAACCTTCTTCCGCTTCCGCCGCTCGACGGCGGAAAAGCGATCCAGAGTTTTTTGCCGAGCACCTATGACGCTGTTTTCGAGTTTCTTCAGACTTACGGAATCCTAATTCTATTTCTGTTGATGTGGATGGGTGTGATCAGAATGATAGTCGGCCCTCTGAACAGCATTATTCTTTATTTTCTCTACTAACTAATGCGTAAACGGATTTTCAGCGGAGCACAGCCCACAGGGCAGCTTCATATCGGTAACTATCTCGGCGCTCTGAAAAACTGGGTCGCCTTGCAGGATGAGTACGAGGCCTTTTACTGCATAGTCAACCTGCACGCAATAACACTTCCGCAGGACCCGAAAACGCTGCGGCAAAAGACGCTCGATCTGGCCCGAATTTATTTGGCGGCAGGCGTCGATCCCGAAAAGGCCACGATCTTTATTCAATCCGATGTAGCGGAGCATGCCGAACTGACGTGGATATTATCCTGCCAGGCACGCTTGGGCGAACTTGAGCGGATGACGCAGTTCAAGGACAAGGTGTCTCGCAAATTCTCACTTTCTGGGGCGGATTCGTTATCACATTCCAAATCTAGCGGTCACGCCAAGTCACACTCCGGTGCAGGGTCGAAGGCGACTTCAGCTTCTGGCTCGGAAAGCGTTCCCTTAGGTGGATACAGCGAAAGACGAAACGCAGAGCGTGCCAGTGTCGGGCTATTCACCTATCCAGTCCTGATGGCCGCCGACATTCTGCTCTATCAAACCGACCTCGTCCCCGTCGGCCAGGACCAAAAGCAGCATCTCGAACTCAGCCGCGATCTTGCGGAGCGATTTAACCGAGACTATGGGGAGACTTTCAAACTTCCCGAGCCGTACATCCCCAAAGCCGGAGCAAGCATAAAATCGCTGCAGGACCCGGCAAAGAAAATGTCGAAATCAGATGAGAACCTGAACGGCTCGATCTTTTTACTGGATGACGCCGACGCGATCACCAAAAAGATAAAGCGTGCCGTCACCGATTCGGGAACGGAGATCACCTTTGACGAAACGCGGCCGGCGATCACAAATCTGCTGACGATTTACCAACTTCTCACAGGCCAATCCGCGGACGAATGCGTCGCGCATTTTGAGGGCAAAGGGTATGGACATTTCAAAACCGAGCTTGCCGACGCAGTTATCGAATATCTCCGGCCGTTTCAGGAGCGAGTCAACCAGTATGACGATGCCACGCTCGGTTCCATCCTGAAATCGGGAGCGGAAAAGGCCCGCGAAGTCGCGTCCGCCACGCTTGCGGATGTTTATGCAAAGACGGGCATCAGATAAGTTACGGGAATCGATCCGCGATTCATTTTCAAAAGCCTTATGAGGAATTTACTCTATCGCAAGCCGTTTTCGATCGGCCTCTGCATCACGTTTCTCGGTGCGGTTCTCTTCGCACAAGCCACGGCACCTGCCCCATCCGGCGATCCGTCACGACTTACCGTCGAGCGTATCTTCAACTCAACCGAGTTCATGCCGGCACGGTTCGGAGGATTTCGATGGCTTAAGGATGGCAGCTCATTTACACGGTACGAGCCCTCCGCGTCGGTGAAAGGCGCATCCGACCTGGTCAGCTACCGGATCGACACTAACGAACGCAAAATGCTTCTGTCGGCCGATAAGCTGATCCCAAAGGGTGAAACGAAACCGCTGTCTATTCAGGGATTAGACTATTCGGCGGATGACCGGCGAATGTTGATTTATACCAACTCGGTAAAGGTTTGGCGGCTTAACACAAAGGGAGATTATTGGCTTTATGAGCCGACAACCGGCAAACTGACGAAGCTTGGCGGCGACGCAAAGCCTTCGACGATGATGTTCGCAAAGTTCTCGCCGGACGGCAGCCGCGTTGGATATGTCCGTGAAAATGATCTTTACGTCGAAAATATCGACACCGGCAAAATAACGCGCCTCACGTCTAGTGGCTCGGCCACAATGATCAACGGCACGTCGGACTGGGTAAACGAAGAAGAATTTAACCTGCGTGACTGCTGGCGGTGGAGCCCGGACAGCAAGTCGATCGCGTTCTGGCAATTTGATGCTTCGGGTATCGAGGATTTCATTCTGCTGGACAATACCCAAGGACTCTATCCGAAATTAACCCGAATTCCTTATCCAAAAACCGGAACGCAGAACGCCGCAGTCCGTGTCGGTGTCATCGACGCTGACGGCGGCGAGCCGCGATGGATGCAGACTCCGGGTGACCTGCGGAACAACTACATCGTTTCCGTTGACTGGACCGCCGACTCCCGCGAGGTTTATCTGCAACACATGAACCGGCTGCAAAACACGCTGCAGCTTCTGGCCGCCGATGCGAAGTCCGGAGCGGTTCGCAACGTCCTAACGGATAAAGACGACGCCTGGATCGACTTGGAACTTCCCGACATGGCCTGGCTCGACGGCGGCAAACGATTTCTTTGGGTGAGCGATCGAACCGGATGGCGTCAGGCATATTCGGTTTCGGCCGACGGCAAAGAGGTGCGGCCTGTAACGAACGGTGATTTCGATATGATCGCGATCCAGGCTGTCGATCAACCCGGCGGCTGGCTTTATTTC
>JABFSB010000549.1 GCA_013140875.1 Acidobacteriota bacterium | reverse complement strand
GGTCCAGATCGAAAGGGCGAAGAACCGGATAATCGTCGGCGAGGCGGACGAACTTGAATCCATCGAGTTCGTCGCCAAGGGCGTAAACTGGGTCGCCTTCAACGAGCCATCGGCACCCGTCCGGGCGGACGTAAAGATACGTTACCGCCACGACCCCGCTCCGGCGACGATTTACTCAGTCGCCGACGCCCGCGCGCGTATCGTGTTCGACGAACCGCAGCGGGCCATCACACCCGGTCAAGCGACTATTTTCTATCACGGCGATGAAGTTGTCGGCGGGGGGTGGATCGTTAGAAAATAACGATTAGCGTAGTCGGCGAATTGCCGTATAATTCTTTGATGGCATATGAATAATATAAGCGTTACAGAAATATTAGAACTCAGTGTGACTGAGCGACTTCGTATTGTTGAGGACATCTGGAACAGTATCGCAGCAGACTCCGACAAATTAGGAATTTCCGACGAATTACGGGGCGAGCTCGACCGTCGAATGAAATCTTACGAAGCGGATCCTGGTGCCGGTGTGTCGTGGGAGCAACTCGGTGATCGGCTCATGAATTCGAGATGAAGTATCGGTTGATAATTCGGCCCGAAGCGGAATGGGATATTGAGGAATTCTACAACTGGTACGAAGATCAAGCCGCCGGACTTGGCAACGAATTTCTTTTCGCTCTTCAGGCAAGGCTGCTTACCGTGGTTGAAAGCCCGCTCTCATGTCAAATTATTCACCTGAACATTCGGCGGGCTGTGGTCAGAAGATTTCCGCACGCATTTTTCTATTTTGTTGAGGGTGAAATAATTTCCGTCATTGCCTGTGTCCACCACAAGCGAGATCCGCAAGGTTGGCGGAAGCGGATATGAATAAGACCGTTAAAGACTATTAGTTATGCCGAAAGAGAAAAAACGATTAAGCAAAAACGCCAAGGCGGCGTTAAAAATCTTGAATGAATCAAAGCTTCTTGCTTCGACGAAAGCGGCGAATGCTGGCGGTGACGAGTTCAAGGCGTCGGTGGTCACGCCCCGAACGAATACGACTGCGTTGAAGCCGAGGCCCGACAAAAAGCGCGGGTAGCCGTCGATGACGAAGTCTGAACTTCGAAAAGCTTACCTGAACCGGCGTAACGCGCTTTCATCCGCTGAACGGGCCGACAAGAGCCGAAAGATAGCCGAGCTATTTTTCGAAAATGTCGATCTAACGGACATCTCTGTTCTCCATTGCTTTATTTCGATCGACAAATTCAACGAGGTCGATACATCCCTTATAACTAATGAGATTTGGTCGCGTTATCCGCACGTCGTGATCGCCGTTCCTAGAGTGCACCCTGAGACGGATAAGATCGAAAGCCTCGTTTATGACTCGGAGGCCTGCCTGATCAAGGGTTCTTGGGGAACGCTTGAACCACTCGAGGGCAGCCTGGTCGATCCGGCAAAGATCGACGTAGTGCTGGTACCTCTCATTTGCTTCGACGAGTTTGGGTTCCGCGTGGGTTACGGCAAAGGATATTATGACCGTTTACTGGCTCTTTGCCGACCTGATTGCCTTAAAATCGGACTGAGCTTCTTCGCGCCGATAACGCGGATCGAAGATGTTCACGGCTGGGATATTCCGCTTGACCAGTGCGTCACGCCCGACGCGCTTTTCATAATCACCAGTACTGACCGGCGATTAATCGCTTAACCGCTTGGAAATCAAAAGCCATTTAGGCTATGATGAGCCGACCCCAAAGCAGTTCGAAAAAACACGACCTTAGGAGGCTCTGACAAAATGTTCAATGAGTTCAAGGCATTTATAGCACGCGGAAACGTGCTCGATCTTGCTATCGGTGTGATCTTGGGTGCCGCTTTCGGCAAAATAGTTACCACTTTTACGGAAGGCATAGTAATGCCGTTTGTTGGACTCGCGACCGGCGGGATGGATTTTAAGACAAAGTTTTGGGACCTGAGCGGCAAACTGTCCGCCGGGGCCAGCGGGGAACAGATAGAAGAAGCCGTTAAAGCGGGCGCTCCGCTTGTCCGTTACGGCCAGTTGATCAGCGACATTATCACTTTCCTGATCGTCGGGTTTGTAATGTTCATGATCGCAAAAGCTGCAATGAACTACTTCGCAAAACTTGCCGCTCAAACGCCTCCTCCTGACGATATCGTCCTGCTTACCGAGATCAGAGATGCAATAAAGGCAAAATAGGCCGAGTTCCAGCAACACGGTTGAGGTCGTCCCGAAAGGCCTCTCTTTAGAGGGTAAATCTAAAAGCGACCGCAAAACGAAAAAAAAGAGGCCGCCTCTTCAGGCAAGCCTCTTTTAGACTTTTAGAACTGTATGGTAACTCGATCAGACCGTTGCGGCTTCTGATTTATCCTCGTCTTCCTCTTCTTCCGTTATCGCGACGGCGGCGTCATCGTCGTCGTCATCGTCAACCGCCGTTGCGTAAGTGGAACTTTGATAGCTTGACGTTTCAGCCGCTTGATACGAGCTTTGCGCTGCGGTGGCGGTCTGTTTTTCGACTGCCTCGCGGGCCTTTAACATCGTGCAGCCGCCTTCGAGCACGGCGCCGTCTTCGATCGTTAGCCGGGGCGTCTGAATATTGCCCACAACCCGCGCCGTTCGGCCAAGCTGGATCTTTTCCGTGGCGACGACATCACCGTTTACCGCGCCATTAATTGTTGCGGTAGATACGCTTATGTTGGCGTCTACCTGGCCGTTCGTGCCTACGATCAACGTGCCGGAATCCGATGAGATAGAACCCACCAGGTGACCGTCGACCCGGAGCATCGCCTGAAAGCTGGTTTCACCGGTCAACGTGGTTCCGTGGCCGACAAAGCCGCTTAAGCGGCCTTCCTTGATGTCGCGGGCCATCGATTCACTGTCCGTGACTGGCTTTGTGGTGCTCGCGTTCTCACCGGTATATTGATAGGCCAATGACGAATCGGCTGATTGATATTGTTGTGGCTGCTGCGGCTCCGGATAGCTCGAATCGTTCGTCTGGTCCGACCTGGAACCTCTTCCCATTCTAATCATCTTCTTCTAAACTCCTTGAATTACTTAGATTTAGGCGGCAGTCTAAACAGGTGGGGGCTTGAAGATCGAGACTTTAGTTCGAACGCCTTTTGGAACTGTCGCTGATTGAAAACAACCTAGCTATAATAGATGAGATACGGCGGCAGTGTCTACCTTTTTCTTTTATGTTTGTTAAACAGACCCAAAACGTGGGAGAATCAGAGGTTTTCGGAGGTTGTGGAAAAGTTGTACGCTGAGACAAAGACCAAATCTAAATTGCTGAAGAAGATGGGAAACGCCATCGCCGATTTTTCGATGATCAATGAGGGCGACAGGATTATGGTCTGCCTGTCGGGCGGAAAGGACAGCTACACGCTGCTTGATCTGCTTCTGGATGTTCGAAAACGGGCTCCGATCCATTTTTCGATCCTAGCGGTCAACCTCGATCAAAAGCAGCCGGATTTTCCCGAACATATTCTGCCGGAATACCTTACAAGTATTGGAGTAGATTACAGGATCGTCGAAGAAGACACTTATTCGATCGTTACTCAGCATATTCCGGAAGGAAAAACTTACTGTTCGCTGTGCTCGAGATTGCGTCGCGGAATCCTTTACTCAACCGCACTTGAGGAAGGCTGCACCAAGATCGCCCTCGGGCATCATGCCGATGATATTATAGCGACGTTCTTACTTAACTTGTTCTATGTAGGGCAGTTAAAGGCAATGCCGCCGATCCTCCGCAACGATGCGGGCAATAATACGATCATTCGTCCGCTGGCCTATTGCCAGGAGGCCGAGATCGCAAAATACGCTGAGGAACGCAAGTTTCCAATCATTCCCTGTAACCTCTGCGGCTCGCAGCCGAACCTGAAACGTGCCCGTGTAAAACGTCTGATCAACGAGCTGGAAAAAGAAACACCTTTCGTCCGAAGTTCAATAATGACGGCGTTGACGAACGTTACCGGCTCGCACCTGCTGGATAACGAGCTCTACGATTTCCGCAACTTCGAGCCGTTAGTCAAACGAATCCCGGCGGGCCACGGCAGCGTGGAAAAGGAACTCGACGCCGTATTCGACCACAGCGAACCAGCCTTTGCACCAAACCTGATGCAGGCCGCCGGCCTCGATCTTAACTAAGAACTGTATTTTAAGGCGGCGGCACGGAATGGGCAGAAATCTTTTATTTGTTTACGGAACTCTGAAAAGCGGCGGCTCGAACGCTATGACGGGCCTTTATCCGGAATGCGTTTTTATCGGGACCGCGGATGTGACCGGGCGGCTTTATGATATGGGTGGATATCCGGCGGTGGTCCTGGATGACGCTGGATATTCGGTTGTCGGCGAGGTTTATCAGATCGATGATCCGACGCTGGCGCGGCTGGACGAGTTTGAGCAGGCGGCGGAGTACAACCGGATGCCGATTGAAGTCACTGTGAACGGCGGCACGGTTTCGTGCTGGATCTACGGACCGGGAGTCGAGCTTTGTACCGGCAAAACTCGGATCGAATCGGGTGATTGGATCGGATATGAACAATCGAGCCTGCAAAACCTTCCGAAATAGCGAATAAGTTGTTGTCTCAAGACATGACCTTTTTCAAATACCCCTGCACTCCTTCGATATTGACGCCTTCAGATAGATAGCCGATGTAGTTGTCCGGTCTGAGCAGGACCGAGAATGTCGTGTCGGTGTCGAATATCTCGGCGATATGCGGATAGAGCGGCATTGTGTGAACATCGACCATCTTGTCAAAAGTATCCTTAAGTTCAGGCTGTTCGGCGGCCCCGTCGTTGAAAACGAGTAAGTGAAACCTCGGTTCTCGCAGGCGGTCATAAATGCTTGCACCTTCCACCAAAAAGTAGGGCATCCGATCGCCGGCCTTTACTTTTAGATCGGCTGAATTTTCGCTCAGCGCAGAAGCCCGATAGTTGATCCCGATCTGCGAGACGAGCGGGAAAACAGCGCGTTTTACGAAATCCATTTTTGTGAGAATGTTCGCGACATAGGGAAAAATGTGCACCCGCACCCATGCTGTAAACCATTCTTCGCCGGCGCCGAGTTGGAACATGCGGTCGGTCGTTTTCAGGAGGCGTTTTGCGTTTGCGATCCGTTCGTCGTTGTAAGAATTCAATATTTCCGCGCTCGAGCGGCCGCTTAAAACCAGAGCAAGTTTCCACGCCAGATTGTATCCGTCCTGAATGCCGGTGTTCATCCCCTGACCGCCCGCGGGCGAATGAATATGGGCCGAGTCGCCGGCGAGAAAGCAGCGGCCGACCGAGAATTTGTTAACGTGACGCGTGTGTACCTTATAGGTCGAGAACCAGTTGACGTTGTAAACATCGAGCGGCACTTTCAATTCGTCTTTGACGACCTGCTCGATCTCTTCGTAAACCAGTTCGCCTTCATCTTTTTCAGTGCCTTCCGGCAGGTTGCCGACGATGCGATAATGTTTGTCGCCCGGAAGAGGAAAGAATGCGAGCAAATTGTCTTTTGACAGATTTAAGTGAAGTGCGTCGTGCGCGTACTCCCAATCGATCTGCACGTCGGCGACATAAAATATTCTCTCGAACGTGCCGCCCGCGAATTCCAGCCCAAGCCCGTGCCGGACAGGGCTTTTTGCGCCGTCACAGCCGATAAGATATTTTGCCTCAACGGTTTGGGTTGCACCGTCC
>JABFSB010000017.1 GCA_013140875.1 Acidobacteriota bacterium | reverse complement strand
TTTTAGAATGGGCAATGACGCGCTGACCGATTATATTCTAGTGTCGCAGGACAGGCCGTTTGTCGAACATTTTATCAGACAGCCGGACGGCGACTGGGTTTACAGAAGTTTCAGCGAAATGACGGATTCTTTCGAGATCGAAAGTGTTGGTTGCTCACTCAATTTGAATGAAATCTACGACCGGGTCGAGTTCGAACCGCTGAACGATCCGGAACATTGAATGACGGCGTTTTAAAATCTTTGCTGATGCGAATGGCTAAAGTGATACAATTCGAGTTGGCATAGGTTTCCCACTTCCCGGCATCAAAATCCTCAAAGGGACCGGAGTTTTATGGCAGATATAGATGCATACAAAGACAAGTTCAGCGAAAGCGGACGCCGTGTGTTGGAGTCCGCGTTGGATGAATCGAAAAGGCGCGATCAGAATTACGTTGCCATCGAGCATATCCTGCACGCTGTCGCGAATGAGGAAGACGATCTATTTACTTCGACGATGCGCGATCTTGCCGTCGATCCGCGCTCGGTCAAGCTGTTGATCGAGAAGCGGATGGCCACAGGCCGGCAGCACACCGGAAAAGGATACCGGATCGCACCCGAGACGACCGAGCTTTTCAAGCGGGCAATGGACCGTGCCCGTTCGCAGGGCCGACGCGTGATTGAGGGAAGCGACATTTTTTATGTTCTCTCGAATGACGAGCGAAGCGTGTTGAACGATGTGCTGCAAAATTTGGGCGTTCCGTCGGACGAAGTGGCACAAACCGCGCGTACCCGCATCCGCAAGCGCGAAAAGGAAGAGGAAAGAACGCGGGCGAAATATGAGCTGCCTTCATTCCTGCGCCATTTTGGCGTTTCGATGAACAAATTGGCCCGTGAGGACAAGATTCCGCCGACGATCGGCCGTGAAAAAGAGATCCTTCAAATGATGGAGATCCTGTCGCACCGTGAACGCTCGAATTCGCCGATGCTTGTCGGTGAGCCGGGCGTAGGAAAAACGGCGGTCGTCGAAGGATTGGCCCGGTTGATCGAACTTGAGCCGGAGAAGGTGCCGAGCCGTTTGAGAGATGCTCATATCGTCCAGCTTCAAATGGGCGGTCTTGTGGCGGGCACGATGCTGCGCGGCATGTTTGAGGAAAGGATCAAGGGAATCATCGACGAAGTAAAGGAGAAAGATAACATTATCCTTTTCATCGACGAGGCTCATTCGATAATCGGTGCCGGTGCCGCCATGGGAACTTCGAGCGATGCGGCAAATATGTTCAAGTCCAGTCTCGCTCGCGGCGAGTTGCGCATAATCGGCGCGACCACGATCAGCGAATTCAAGGAATATATTGCCGAGGATGAGGCGTTATCGCGGCGTTTTCGTTTGGTCACGGTTGAGGAACCGACGATCGATCAAACCAAGCAAATACTCGTCGGCCTTCGCCCGCGGCTTGAGAAAAATTATTCGGTCACGATCTCGGACGAAGCCATCGACATGGCGCTTGAGATGTCACCGAAGTACATCAGAAATTTGCATTTGCCCGATAAGGCCATCGGCTGGCTCGATACGGCTTCGGTAAAGGTCGAAATAAACGAACCGACCGGACTAACCGTTTTGCCGGAACACATTATCGATGTAATTTCGCAGGAATCGCGCATTCCGAAGGACATGATTTACCGTGATACTTCGGACCGGTTCTCGGCGATGGAGACCGATCTCGGGAAACGGGTGATCGGCCAGAAGGATGCCGTGCGGGCGGTTGCCGAGAGGCTGCGGCTTAATAAAGGGCCGTTAAAAGATAACCATTATGCTCCGGACGGTGTTTTGCTTTTTCTTGGACCGACCGGTGTAGGAAAAACCGAATTGGCTAAGGCTGTTGCCGAATTCATGTTCGGCGACGAGCATAAAATGATCCGTATTGACATGAGCGAATACGGCGACGGGACGGTCG
The DNA here is from genome assembly GCA_013140875.1 of Acidobacteriota bacterium. Classification (GTDB taxonomy): domain Bacteria; phylum Acidobacteriota; class Blastocatellia; order Pyrinomonadales; family Pyrinomonadaceae; genus OLB17. Next base: position 3,746 of record JABFSB010000017.1, on the reverse strand, counting down.
GGATCGAGAAGCTAATCGGAATGCCCCGCGGTATTGTCGGATCGGAACGCGGCGGCATTTTGACCGAACAGTTGCGGGACAATCCCTACACCGTATTGCTTCTCGACGAGGTCGAAAAGGCATCGCCCTACTTGATGAATCTGTTTCTTCAGGCTTTTGACGAAGGCTGGATGACGGACGGGCGCGGCAAGAAGGTTTATCTTTCGGATGCGATCGTAATTATGACCTCGAATCTTGGGTCGGAAAGCTTCAAGCGTTATGAAAAGCCGCTCGGTTTCGGGCAAAAGACGCTCGGTGAGGTCAAGCAGATCAAAGGTGAGGTGATGAAGGCGGCTGAGACGAGGTTTACGCCCGAGTTTCGCAATCGGATCGACGAGATAATCGTCTTCTCACCGCTGACCATGGACGAGGTCCGCGACATCGCGAAGATTTATCTCGGCAGGCTGCGTCGGAAAATGGAATCGCAGGGCAAGGTGATCGAGATAAGCGACAACGCGCTTAACCTGTTGACCGAGAAAGGTTTTTCGCCTGCATACGGCGCCCGGTTCCTCAAACGTCACATCGATCAGAAAGTAAAATTGCCGATCACTAACGAATGGAAGCTCGGAAGACAGTTTGTCGTCGAGGCCGAGGAAGGAGAGATTGTCGTCAAACCGATGGACGCCTTTAACCTCAACTAAACCTTCTTCAAACTTGAAACATCAAAAAAGCTTTGACAATTTTTGTCGAGGCTTTTCTTTTTTAAGGAGGTGCAGCTATGAAGGTTTTTTTGATTGCGTTCCTTTTGGGATTTGCGGCACTTGCTCCGATTTCCGCCGAAGTCGTTCAGTTTCATAACTTTCGGGCTCCAATCCGTTTTCAGGTCGATGCGGCGAAAAGCAAATTTTTCGTGCACGCAAGCCGCGGCGGGATCGCGTGGTTCAAAGGCCACAGTCACAACATCGCGGTCCGCGATTTTGACGGAACGGCCGAGCTCGATATTACAGCGATCAACCCGGCATCGCTTGAACTGAACGTAAGGGCCGCGTCTTTGGAGGAAACCGATCCGGCGTTTACCCCCGAGCAAAAAGGGATTATCAATAAGGAGCTTAACGAGATCGTTCTGGAAACCGCAAAGTTTCCCGATATTGTATTTAAAAGCACCGCGGTCGCGGGCAAAATAGAGAACGGCGGTTTTGAGATCGTTATAACCGGCGATCTATCGCTCCACGGTGTTACGCGGCAGATCAAGATCCCGGCCCGCGTTACTTTGGAGGGAGATTCGTTAAGGGCGATCGGAGAATTCGAAATCGACCGGAAAGATTTTAAGATCGCGGCTACAAGCGCTTTTCACGGGTTTGTGCGCGTAAAACACGACCTAAAGTTCACTTTCGATATTGTTGCCGCACGTGTCTAAGGAAGAGACACCGGTTAAAAAATATTTAGCGTATCGGCGGCTTCGGTGGTAACATCATACCGGAGCCGGTCACCCCCGGTTTACCTTATTTACTTATGATTATTCCGACCCCCACAGCGGTCCGATGTGTGTTTCTGGCCGTGTTCCTATGTTGTTGTGTCTCGGCCGAGGCTCAGAACATCTCATTCAATTATTATTACAAATTCGAACCGGCGATGATGACCGAGCCGCCGAACCTCGGGGGTTTGGACGTTACGTTTCCCGATGCGGCTCGCAAAAACGGTGTCGAAGGGACCGCGAAAGTTTCGTTCACCCTCGGCGAAGACGGCAAGGTGAGGGAGGTGACGTTACTCAACGATCTGCCTTTCGGCGTAGGTGAGGCCGTCCGTGTAGGGGTTCAAAAACTCTCGTTCAAACCGGCCGGCTTTAACGGCAAACCCGTCCCGGTCAAGGCTACTTTGGACTATATAGTCGCGATGGTCTATGACGAAAGCGATAAAAACGTCACAAAGCCCAAGATCACTTCTATGCCCGGCCCGGTCTACCCTCAAAAATATGCCGCTGAGAAGATCAAGGGAAAGGTTGCGGTATCGGTGATGTTTTTCGCAAGCGGCGAGTTGAAAGTCGGGAGTGCCAGCAGCACGATGCCAAAGGAATTCGATAAGGCGGCTCTCGAAGCGGCAAAGAATATTAAGTTTACGCCGGCCGTCCATAAAAAGAGCAAGCAGCCCGTGTCGCAGCAAATGATGGTCGAGTTTGACTTTAAGCCTTAAGAATTCGGCACGTTACTAAACCCTGGAGAGATTTCCCGCATCCAAAGGCTTCGGTGATAATATCTCGCCGAGGCCTTTTTATTTTATACGCATGAAACGTTCTATCCTTTCTTTTGCCTTTATCGTTTTGGTTTTAGCATCATTTTCGTTTCCGGCCGACGGTCAGGCGGTGCCGCCCAAGGACCAGGCCGAGGCGGTTCTGCAAAAGGCGGTTCAAAATCTCGGTGGCGAAAAATATCTAAAGATAACTTCGCAAATAGGCCGCGGGCGTTTCAGCCAGATGAAAGAAGGCGTCGTTGTTGCGTTCCAATCGTTTATCGACGTGATCGTTTTTCCCGACAAGGAGCGCACCGAATTCAAGGGAAACGGCGTTAAAAGTATTCAGACGAACGCCGGTAACATCGGCTGGACCTTTGACGGCGATGCCGAGGTCGTAAAGATACAGAACGAAAAGCAGGTCGATGATTTCAAGCGGGCCATCCGCACCAGCCTCGATAACCTGCTCCGGGGACAATGGCGGAACGAAGCGAAGCTGACCTACGTCGGCAAACGGCAGGCAACATTAGGCAAGCGCAACGAGGTCGTAAAACTGACCTATAAGGACGGAATGACCGTAGAATTCGAATTCGGGGCCGACACCGGCCTTCCCGCAAAGGCCATATACGGCCGCACCTCCGCGGACGGCGAGGATATCAAGGAAGAAGACCGCTATGCCCAATTCGTCGATGTCGGCGGCATCAAATCACCATTCATAATCGACAAATTCACCAACGGAACCCAAACCTCGCGAATCAACTACGAAACGGTCGAGTACAACAAATCGATTCCCGATTCGATCTTCACCAAACCTTCAAACCCGAAGGAATTAAAAAAAGACCTGAAACTGTAATTTGCAGGACGGAGGCTGATCGATTAGTTAGTCGGCTAAAATTTACTTAGCGCTGAGTATAATCGCCTGGCTTTAAATTTGATTCCTTGTCCCGTGCTTTATCCTTTCTTTGGTGAAAGGCCGTTCTTAATCTTGACCAAAAAGTAATGATTTGCGATAATTCTTGCTATGGTTAACTCCAAGTCTTTATCCGAATTTAGTTTATGAAGATCTCGGCACAAGAGGAATACGGGCTGCGGTGCCTGGTGCAGCTTGCGAATTTGAATGCGGGCGAATCGTTGACGCTGCCGCAGATCGCGGAGCGTGAGGGCATTTCGACGGCCAACGCGGGCAAGCTGATGTGGCTGTTGAACAAGGCCGGGTTCGTCAATTCGACCCGCGGGACAAAGGGCGGCTATTTTCTTGCCCGGCCGGCGGGTGATATTTATCTTAACGAGATCATAAAGGTTTTGGACGAGGACGTGCTGAGCTCGCACTGTGACAGCTATACGGGCGTGATGGACAAATGCGTCCACACGGGCGACTGCGGCATCAGGCCCGTCATCGTGGGTCTGCACGAGATTGTCGAGAACGCTTTGTCGCGGATCACGCTGGCAAGTCTGGTCGGGAGCGAGAGCTCGGTCGATGCGATGTTTCACAAGATTCAGGGAATTCATCGAACCATCGAGCCGCAGGGGATTTAAGAAGG
>JABFSB010000462.1 GCA_013140875.1 Acidobacteriota bacterium | reverse complement strand
TTACAAGTCCAACAAAAACCAGCTTTGCCCACCACGGTCGCAAGTCGGCCGCAACAAACCCAATTACAGGAAAGTAAATGAGGGCCAAAACAGGAGGAAAAAAAACCGCAAGCCAGATGAAATTTCCGTGGCCGCCACCCGTGGCTATCATTGCCAGGAAGCCGTAGATTGCGCCGGCAAGTACAGAGATCGCGGCACCAATCAGTCTTCTCTTAATGCCCATATATCAGGAAACCGGCTCGAACCTCATTTCATCGCTAGTTCGGGCCTCAATGCGTCCCTTTCGATCGCGGCAAAATTCGCTCACAAGTTCGGCGACCAACTCGCTCTTCTCCTCGGCCGGCACGTGGCCACAGTTTTTTAGGATGACGAAACGGGAATTGAGGATCGAATCGTGGAGGCTGTAGCCGTTGTGAATGCCGATCACGGTGTCTTCCTCGCCCCAGATAATAAGTGTCGGCTGGTCGATCAGGTGAGCGTCTTTCTCGATCCGGTTGGCCCGCCAGTTTCGCGACGTGGCAAGGACGGAATGATGCCCGTCAGCGGCGGTCAAAGGCCTGAGAACATTAGATATACGGTCTTTCGTGATTAAGTGGTGATTTGCTTTGGAAAGCGTTCCGCGCATGCGATATTTCATCATCGCACGCGAATCGACAAGGAACGGCGTGATCACTTCGCCGATACCAGGGATCGACGCAAGACGAAGTATAGGATGGTTCAGAACTTCGTCGTTGATGACGGCGTCAATCAAGACCAGCTTTTCGACAAACTCGGGATAGTCAAGGCAGATCGTCATCGAAACCGCGCCGCCGTACGAACTTCCGACCAGCGTTGCCCGACCGATGCCGAGGCGGTTCATAAATCGCGAAACAATGCGGGCCTGCGATTGGATCGAATAATCGAACCAACGCGGTTTCTCAGAATAGCCAAAGCCGACAAGATCGACCGCAATGACGTGAAACCCGGCGTCGGCCAGCATCGGGGCAACCTTGTGCCAAACGAACAGCGACGCGGTATATCCATGTATTAAAACAAGCGTCGGGTTCGTGCGTTCTCCGAATTCCTGATAGTGCAGCCGGGCGCCTTCAATATTGATGAAATGCGAGTGGTCGGAGTGCGGCACCAATTCGTAGATCTCGTCCCAGTCGACCGTGTGGGCACGGGTGAGCATCTTCACGCCGACCCCAACGGCCAGACCACCCGCGAACGCTATTGCAAGATTTCTTTTCTTCATACGATAAAGACTCTAGGTTCCGCCACGCAAGGACTGAAACACAATACGATTTTAGCCCAAAACGATCTTCGGCTGCACGGAATTTTCTTCGGCATTAAAGTGCCCGATCGCTATCAATACCCCGCTCGGATCGGCGATGCGCACCGTTTCGCCGTTTGCCAAGGCGTTGTCCTCGATTCGGGATGACAAACCGCTCTTCGTCTTGGCGATCCGTTCGTCGCTGAGTCGGACTTCGGGCAGGTGCGATACCGCCTCCGACATTGGAATCAGCATCGAACGCGGATCGTCGACCGATCCGAGTTCCTCCAATGTGACGGCGGCGGCAATCGCGAATTTCCCCGCCCGGGTCCGCCGCAATTCGGCAAGATGAGCGCCGACGCCGACGGCACGTCCGATGTCTTCCGCCAGTGTGCGAATATAGGTTCCGGCTGAGCAAACTATGCGGGTGCGGAGTGCAGCGTCCGAAGTGCGTAATCTTTCTGCGTCCAACAGTTCGATCTCCCGAATCGTCACGGACGCCGCTTTCCGTTCTATCTCCTGACCCTTGCGGGCCATTTCGTAAAGCTTTTTGCCGTCGACCTTTTTCGCCGAATACATCGGCGGTGTCTGTTCGATAGTGCCGCTGAATCCCTTAAGCAATTCGCTCCAATTCGCGTCGGCTAAACGTTCCGCAATTTCTTCATTCCCCAACCCGCAATCCGCGGTCCGCAATCCCGTATGATCTCCCGTGTCGGTTTCGGAGCCGAATTGGATCAAGGCTTCGTACTCCTTTTCGTCCTTGTCCAGGAATTGCGCCAGCCGCGTTGCCTGGCCGACGAGCACGACCATAACCCCCGTGGCGAACGGATCGAGCGTTCCGGTATGACCCACGCGTTTTATCTTTAAAACACGCCGGACCCTCGCGACCACATCGTGTGAAGTGATGCCCGCAGGCTTATCGATCGTTAAAATTCCGTCCACGCGCTAATTCTAAATTATTAGGCGCGCAATTTCTTAATCTTCATTTTAATAAGCGTCGCGGAAGAATTTAGAATGTAGACTGGGCGAACAAAATGTGGCGAAAACGACTAGACCTTAACGAACAACGCGAACGCTTTATTGCCGACGCGAACAAGGCAAGCGAACGGACGATGAACCGCGCGGTCAAACTGCTCGCCGCCAAACCGCGCTCGGTCGGCGAATTGCGTGAACGCCTGCTGGAAAAGTTGTGGACGGATGAGGCGATCGTCGACGGCGTACTGGAAAAGCTGAAGGAATACGGTTACCTCGACGACCAAAAATTTGCAGGTGACCTTGCCCTCTCAAAACTGCGCCAAAAACCGCAGGGCAAACGACGCCTGAAACAATCGCTCTCGCAAAAGAGGCTCAGTCAGGAGGATATCGCCAGCGGAATCGAATCGGCACTCGAAAAGCTTCCCGAATCCAAACTTATCGACGCCGCGGTTGAGAAACGTCTTCGGCTAAAAGGCAGGCCCGAAACGCGCGAGGATACAAAAAAATTCTACGACTATTTGCTCCGGCTCGGCTTCGATTACGATCTGATCCGTTCCCGAATAACGGACATCGGCAAGGCGGCGATTATCGACGAAACCGAATGAAGGTCAACTACGATAACGAGAAGTTTTGGTCGGTCGAAAGGTGAGTCGGTGATCGAGAGATCATGGCTCGATAGCGGCCTTTAGCTTTTGCGAAAGATCGTTCATCGCCTCTTCCGCGCCGTGGAATTCGGCCCCTTGTGAGGCAAGCTGCTTCTTGCCTTCGATCACTCTAATTGCGTTCGCACCGGCATAGTAAACGCGCGTTTCGATTACTTTTACAACTTTTGGCGGCGGGTTTGCGGCGATTTGCGTGTCGTATCGCTCCATCCGTTGATATGCAAATATCATCTCCTCACCCGAATAGTACAATTCGGCGGTAGCCCGAAAAGTTTCGCCGTACATTTTTGCAACGATCTTTTTCAGTCCCTTCCCAGAGGTGAAATATGTAGCTTCGGTTCCCTCGAGAGAAACGCCTTCGACGTCTCGTGTCTTTTTTTGATATTTCGCGGCACTCTTGTTTATCGAAGAGACTTCCGCACGGATCGAAGCAATCTGTTTGTTTTCCTGTGCGGCAATAGAGGCGGCGGCGATAACAAACATAGCGACAAGCAGAAAAAGTTTTTTCATTTCTATTTTTGTGCCGACAAGGTCGAATCGGGTTGGACCGGAATCCGGTGAACGATCCTTTCACCGCTGCCCGTCAGAACGATCTGTCCCGTGGTGTCGTCACGGCTGACCTCAACTCTCACATTCCTGTTCCGTTCCAAAAAGTGCTTCAATTTGCGGGCGTCCTCAGCCGTGGAATTACCGGAACTCATTCCGGCTCGAACAGATTCTATTTCATCGTTTTTGGCGGCTGTCCAGACGACCCAAAACGCCTTAACGCCGGGCAATTCTTTTTCATCAGCCAGGTCGGCCTTAACGGTCCTGCCGGCTTCAACCACGGTCATTCCTGACTTGGGATAGTTTACCCGAAAACCGAATGGAGCATCGTCCGAAGAAAATTCTTCCAGGATGTACAAATTGCCGGGAGTGTCCGACGTAATGGATATAGGACGCTTGGCGGTCAACGATGGGCCGATCGCGTACCTTATCTGGTGCCGCACATTATTCTCCGGCCCTTTTACCGCCATACTGCCAACCGCGGAAACCCGCGTTCCCTCATTGAGGAAAATTTGCCCGAGAGGCATGGACAGAGCTCCGGCCAAAAGCAGGACAATAAGCGACCACGTAATCGCCCGTTCGGAGAATGCGGCCGTTGCATTGTGCGAAACCCGATTATGACGCCTTTCGACATTTTCGGCCGGATCACTTTGCGGTTCACGGGCTGACTCAACTTGGTCAAGCGAAACAACGGCCGGGCCTTTATCAATCGCGTGTGCATGAGTTTTCTCGTAACGCGGGAGCAGGCCTAGTGAAAGCAGGAGGCGTGATCCAAAATCTTCTACGTCCTTCTGTCGCCGCGCCGACTCAAAATTGAAGCCCGAAAAGATCAGGCGATCGGCCTCTCTGGTAATGTCAGTCCTCATTTCGGAAGGCGATATCGCCTCTCCGGCGGCGATCTCGGCCATCAGTGGACTTCGGCCCGGCGAGCGAAACGGCACCTGCCCGACCAGCATTCTATAAGACAGAACAGCCATGGAGTAAACATCGGAAGCACGCGAGCGGTGGCCTAGTTTCACTAAAGTTTCCGGCGCCGCGAAATAGATCGGATCATCCGCTGCATCGATCTCCTCGGTTCGATGGTCGTAAATATCGATCGGCCACGCCGTACCGAAGTTGATCAAAGTGACTTTCTCGCCGGATGCGTCGAAGTCCGAAATGATGACGTTTGCCGGATTGACCGCGCAGTGGAGAATATTTCGCGAATGAGCGGCGGCAAGCGCTTCGGTCAACGCCCCGATAATTCGCGCCGTTTGTTCAACCGTCAGCCTTTTTTTGTCCTTTATGATGTCAGCTAACCGCACGCCCCGGGTGACTTTGCTTACCGAGTATGGGCGGCCGTCGAAAAGTTTGCCGGTCTCGATCATCTCTTCGATGTTCGGGTGGTCCAGGTCGGCAAGGACTGTGCACAAATGTTGATAAGAAGGAGAATCGGTCACCAGGCCATCCGGCCGTTGGTCCAGCGATTTAAGAACTATCCGGCGGCAATATTTCTTGAGGTCTTTAGCGACATAGGCCCGGAAGCGGCCGGTATCGGCCCGGCCGGTCACCTCCCGTTCGACGAGAAAGCGCTCGTATACGACACGACCGATGATGGATTCAGCGGTCGTGAAAGAAGTTTCGTCCGATTCCGGAGGCAAGATCAGAGACTCTTCCCGAAGCATGCTCGTAAATATACCGATTAGGGTGAAATTTCCCGTCAGGCCGGCCCACTTGGGTCGACCCTCCGACACTTAAGCTCAGATCGATCGCTCGAGCGAATCGGTCCGGGAGCGTCGGAGCTTGTTTCAAAAACGGTTTAGTATCGTCCGATTTCAGGATTTTAGCAATGCTGTATTCGAGTGTGTTTGGAATCTTCGCCTATTCGATGCGGAACTGGAAGTAAACTCTGGAATAACGTCCATCAGCGGTATTTATCGATATCTGATACTGGCCCGGCCTGAGAACTTCCTTGGGAGCAAGAAAGCGCAATTCCGAGCCAAAAGGGTTTCGGAAAACGCGGGCCGTATCCACGCGGAACACAGTCTTTCCCGAACTTTCGATCGATACGGGCATTTCAGCGGCTTCCGGTTCCTGTTCAGGCAAGGCGAGCCGGAATACCGCGGGGTCCGACATTTTCGAGAAAGTATAGACGGCGGCCCCGGCCGTATCGCGGAGGTTTCCGTGGGTCAAATTCAGCGTAAAGAGCGCTTGCGTCCGGGCAGGATCATCCAGATCGCGGCGGTTGAGGGCCGCATATTCGA
>JABFSB010000556.1 GCA_013140875.1 Acidobacteriota bacterium | reverse complement strand
GATCTGCCCGACATCCGATCCGCGATACCACAAAAACACGACCAGCAAAACAAACGCCCACGCCGCAAAAACTATCGCGACCGGAGAATTCGATTTAGCATTAGCGTTTTCCATCGATCACTTGGATAGTTTTCGCTACCTGCCCGCCGCTCCTTTCACCCAGTCGTATCCCTTTTCTTCTAACTCAAGAGCCAACTCTTTGCCGCCTTCCTTAACGATCTTTCCGTTTGCCAAAACATGCACGACATCCGGCACGATAAAATTCAACAGCCGCTGATAATGAGTGACGAGGATGATTGCGTTGTTCTCGCTTCGCAGCTTATTCACGCCCTCGGCGACAATCCGCAAGGCGTCGATATCCAGACCCGAATCGGTTTCGTCCAGGATCGCGAGCTTTGGTTCGAGCACGGCCATCTGCAATATCTCGTTTCGCTTTTTCTCGCCGCCGGAAAAGCCTTCGTTTACCGACCGCTTAAAAAACTGCGGGTCCATATCGACGATCTTCGCCTTTTCTTTCAGGTAATCGTTGAACTCAAGCGGGTCCAATTCTTCCTGACCGACGTGCTTCATCTTCTCGTTATACGCCAGCCGCAAAAACTGCGAGTTCGAAACACCCGGCACCTCGACCGGATATTGAAACGCCATAAAGACGCCGCTCCGTGCCCGTTCGTCCGGTTCCAGATCGAGCAGATTCTTGCCCTCATAAAGCACCTCGCCCGAGATCACTTCATACGAAGGATGCCCAGCCAGCACCTTCGACAACGTCGATTTCCCTGACCCATTCGGCCCCATTATCGCGTGGACCTCGCCCGTGTTCACCTGCAAATTCAGGCCCTTCAAAATTTCCTTGCCGTCGATTCCGGCGTGCAGATCTTTAACTTCTAGTAACATTTTCACCTAATCGGATCTTCTAGATTTAGAACATTCTCCGCAGATATTTTTTGCGCCGCCTGTTTTATTTTTGGCAGCAATTCTGCATCCTGTACGTACCTCTCGACAAAACCACAGCTGGCACAAACGAATTGGCTGAGCGTTGCCGGCCTTATCGACCTAGCGGGAATCGAATCGCTGGAGGTCACGGCGTAAACCTCTCTAGCACTACATTTGGGACAAATGCCGGTCTTCATGACGGATTCAGATCCTCTCCATCTCCAATCCGGGCACTCCGTACCATTCCTCGGGCTGCGTATTGCGGACGAAAGTATAGCCGTGCTTTTCGTACATTTCTTTTGCACCGGGCGTGAAATATGTCGTGTACAAAAAGATCCGATCCTGGTCGTCGCCCGCCGCGTGTTCGTGAAGGGCATCCAGCAGCTTGTGCCCTACGCCGAGTCTTTGCGTTTTTGGCGAGACCGCCATACTCCTTACATACAAGCCTTCAGGTTCCGTCGTGACCGAGACCGTTCCGACCACTTCTCCGTCGAGTTCGGCCACCCACATCGGGCCTTCGGCGAATCGTTTCAGAATGGTGTCCGGTTTTGGCGTGACAACTTCAAAGGCCTCGTCTGTATAGTGTTCGCGCACGACGGTGAACGCCTCGGCCAAGACGCGCGAGATGTCCGCCGCGTCCCGCGGTTCCGCGAGCCTGACGCTCACTTCAAGCGCTTGCTCTTTTCTCTCCGGCGTCGACATAGATCTCACCTTTCAGATACAAAACCGCGTTCCCGCCAATCTTCACCCGATCACCCGCTAGCTCGCAAAATAGTTCCCCACCACGGGCCGAAACCTGCCGGGCGAACATCTTTTCCTTACCCAGTCTCTCGGCCCAGAAAGGAATCAGGTTGCAGTGCGACGAACCGGTCACCGGATCCTCGAATACGCCGATCTCAGGTGCAAAAAATCTTGAGACAAAATCGGATGAATCGCCCGGCGCCGTAACGATAAACCCATGCGCGTCGATCTTAAGAAATGCGGCTATCTTATGAAGGGCGGAAAAATCCGGTTTCAGATCAAGCACTTCCCGCTCGGTTTCGTAAACAAGGAAGTAATCGCGCGCCTTAAAAATTTCTTTTGGCACCCCTCCGATCGCTTCAAACAAACCTTCGGGCGCGTCAACCGGCGAAACCCGTCGCACCGGAAAATCAAGCGTCAAAATGTCCCCGTTCTTTTCGACCGATAAAGCGCCACTTTTGTGGGAATGGAATCTTATTTTGTCAGTTTCGAGATTCAAAACATTAAAAATTACGAATGCAGTCGCAAGCGTCGCGTGTCCGCACAAGTCGATCTCGAAGGTCGGCGTGAACCAGCGAATGTCATACGCGTCGCCATTACGCACAAAAAACGCCGTCTCGGCCAAATTATTTTCGAGCGCGATTTTCTGCATCAAATCTTCCGCCAGCCAGTTATCCAAAGGAACAACCGCCGCCGGATTCCCGCCAAACGGCTTATTCGTAAACGCATCAACCTGGAAAATATCTAGTTTCATAAGCGTCTTTGCCACAGAGATCACTGAGAAAATGAGGATCCGTTCCTCACAGCGACAGTGTCTCGTTCATCTAAAGAACTGCCCTCCAAAATCTCTGTGCCCTCTGTGGCTAATCTTCTTTCTTCGCGGCTATTGCCTGTATCTCGATCTGCGTACCGAAATGCAAATCCTTCACGGGCACGATCGCCCTTGCCGGACGATGATCACCCAAAACTCGCGCGTACGCCTTGTTCACCGCTCCCCACAATTCCATGTCCGAAACATAGATCGTCATCTGCAAAACCTGGCTCAAATCGCTGCCCGCCTCTTTCAAAACCGCCTCGACGTTCCGCAACGCCAGCTCTGTTTGCCCTTCGATGTCACCCGTAAACGGCTCACGCGTTTTCAAGTCCATCGGCAATTGGCCCGAAACATAGATCAACCCATTGTGCTCGATACCCGGCGAATAATGCCCTTTCGGCTGCGGCTGATCAGATGGCTGAAGAATTTTCATAACTCAAATAATCGCTCTGTTCGTTTTCAGTTCTTAGTTTTCACTTTTCAGTTTGTTGGAAGGCATCTCCCCAGAAACTGAAAACTGAAAAGTGAAAACGTCGTCGCGGAAATCTCTACCTAACTTCCTAGTCAGTTTCCACCCGAATATTTCAACGCCAGCATTGTCAGATCATCATTCCGCGCGGCGTTCATCCGAAACCCGCTGACGGACGAGATGCAATTTTGCAGCAGCTCCGTCGGTTCAATACCAAGCGAGCCATTGACCGCGTTGAACAACCTAGTGATCCCGAATTCCTCGCCCGCATGGTCGTTCGCTTCGGTCACGCCGTCGGTGAACAGCAGCAGCGTTTCACCCTGGTTCAATTTCGCTCCGCTCGAAACAAAACTGCTGTCGCAAAACATTCCCAGCGGCAGTCCGGCCGAATCAAGCTGAACGCTGCCCGCGTGATTGACGATGATCGGCGCCAGGTGACCAGCGTTGCAGAATTCGACCTCGCCGTGTGCATTGATCTTGCCGCAGATCAGCGTCGCGTACTGGTTCGCCAGCGTGCTCTCGCAAAACAGCCGGTTCGCCCGCGACATCAGATCGCACAGCGGCATGTCCAGCGGTATCAACGCATGAAACATCGCGTGCAGATTCGACATCAATATCGAAGCCGCCAGGCCCTTGCCCGAAACGTCGCCCAAGATAAAATATAGCTCGCCGTTTTGACCGATGACATCGACATAATCGCCGCTCACCACACCCGCCGGATGATACGCAAAATCGACGTTCCAAAGATCCGACGAAAGCGCTATCGTCGGCAGCAGCCCTTTCTGTATCTCGGCCGCAAGCTGCAAATCGTCCTGGATCGTATCAAGCTGCTTCTGCGTCAGATCGCCCAAACACAACCTGATCAGCGGATCAGCGATAAGGCGCTCCGGCTCGATCGGGTCATGGCACTCTTCACACAAACCAAATGTGCCTGTATCGAACCGAGCCAGCGCCGCGTCCACCTCATTCAACAGCCGCGAAAAATCCGAATCCAACCCGATCCGCGGCCGCGCTTCTTCCAGCTTCTCCCGCCGGTCAAGAAGCTGTCCCCGCAGCACCGCATCAAATTCCGCACTCGCCGGTGCGTAGCTCATCTGCACGCCTTCCATAGCAAACCTCCAGGCAGAAACACGACCGGTAGGGAGTGTGCCCTGTGTCGCTTCTCACTTTCGTTCACGGGCACACTCGCTACCGCTCGTGTTTCCGCCTTCTTACCCAACACTTCCTTCCAACTTCAACCCCAACAACTTCTGCGCCTCGACCGCGTATTCCATCGGCAGTTCGCGGAACACTTCTTTGCAGAACCCGTTGATGATCAACGACACTGCGTCTTCCTGCGAGATTCCGCGTTGCTGAAGATAGAACAGCTGCTCTTCACTAATTTTCGACGTCGTCGCTTCGTGCTCGACCTTCGACGAGCTGTTCATCACCTCGATATAAGGAAAGGTGTTCGCCTCCGATTTGCCGCCAATCAGCATCGAATCGCACTGAGTATAATTTCGTGCATTCGTGGCCTTCGGCATCACCTTCACCAAACCTCGGTAGGAATTGTTCGACTTGCCCGCCGAGATGCCCTTCGATACGATCGTTGATTTCGTGTTCTTGCCGAGGTGGATCATCTTCGTGCCGGTGTCAGCGATCTGGGCGTTGTTGGTCAACGCGACCGAGTAAAATTCGCCGATCGAATTATCGCCCTGCAAAATAACCGAAGGATATTTCCACGTGATCGCCGAACCCGTCTCGACCTGCGTCCACGAGATCTTCGAATTCACACCGCGGCAGGCGCCGCGTTTTGTAACGAAGTTATAAATGCCGCCTTTACCGCTCTCATCACCGGCGTACCAGTTCTGCACGGTCGAATATTTGATCTCCGCGTCGTCCAACGCGACAAGTTCGACCACCGCCGCGTGCAGTTGGTTAGTATCGAACTGCGGCGCCGTGCAGCCTTCGTTATAGGCGACGTAGCCGCCTTCTTCCGCCACGATCAGCGTCCGCTCAAACTGCCCCGATTCCTGCGTGTTAATGCGGAAATAGGTGGACAATTCCATCGGGCACCGCACGCCTTTCGGAATAAACACGAACGACCCATCCGAGAACACAGCCGAATTCAAAGCCGCGTAATAGTTATCATTCACCGGCACGACCGAGCCGAGATACTTCTTGATCAGCTCGGGATAATCGGCCACGGCCTCTGTAAACGAGCAAAAAATCACGCCCGCTTTTTTTAGCTTCTCTTTATAGGTCGTCGCGACCGAAACCGAATCGAACACAGCATCGACCGCCACGTTCGCCAGCATCTTCTGCTCGGTGATCGGAATGCCGAGCTTCTCGAACGTCCTGATCAATTCCGGATCGACCTCGTCCAAACTCGCCTTTTTCGCCTTCTGCCGCGGGGCCGAATAGTACGAGATGTTCTGAAAATCGATATTCGGATAATCGAAATTCGCCCAATTGTCCGGCTGCGTCATTTTCAGCCAATTGCGAAACGCCTTCAGCCGAAATTCGAGGAGCCACTCCGGCTCGTTCTTTTTCGAAGAAATCAGCCGCACCGTGTCCTCGGACAATCCCTTAGCGATCGTGTCCGTCTCGATATCGGTGACGAAGCCGTATTTGTATTCCCTATTTGTGAGTAATTCCGCTGCGGTTGACATATATTTTTTATCCACAGATGAACACGGATGAACACAGATTTTTAAAACAAATCAATCTGGCGTCAATTTCTTA
>JABFSB010000282.1 GCA_013140875.1 Acidobacteriota bacterium | reverse complement strand
TAATAGATGAAGTAGTACCTGAGGCGGAAGTTTGGGAAGTGGACGGTGACGATCCGGGCAAAGGCCGTTTCGATCCAGTCGCGCAGAAACTCAAAGAGGTCCTGGTGAGAAGCGTCAAGGAATTATCGGCCGCTGACCCCGCAAAGCTGACAGCGGCCCGATTCCGGAAATTCCGTGGAATGGGCCGCTGGGTTTAAATAAATTGAGTACTTAGAAAGGAATGTCGTCGTCCGCCGCTGCCGGGCGAGTGAAACTTCCGCCTCCGCCCGCTGCCGCCGAAGATTGTGGTTCGGCCGGTCCGGCGAATTCAGCTTCGCCTGAGGATTCCTTTTCATAACCGCCGCCTTCGCCTCGCGTCCCGCCGCTGAGGAACTGAATGTCCGAACCGTTAACGTCCAGCGTCTGACGGTTGTTTCCATCCCGATCCGTCCATTCTTCAACGCGAAGGCGTCCTTCGACGTACACAGAACTTCCCTTGGTCAGGTATTTGGCCGCAACTTCCGCTTGTTTTCCCCACAGGGTGACTTTAAACCACGTGGTGATGTCCTGCATTTCCCCGGCCTTGTCACGACGTTTTTCATTTGTCGCGATCGAAAAATTGCAAACGGCATTGCCTTGCGGCGTGTAACGAAGCTCAGGGTCGCGCCCCAGATTTCCGACGATGATTATCTTATTGAAAGACATAAAATTAGCTCTCTCCGAACATCAAATAAATTGTTAGCGAACTTTGTCGGATAGTACATTCATCAATCTAGGGTGGTCAAGTGTCTTGTGATAAAATTTGACTTCTTCGGAGTACTCTCAAGGGGATAAGCGCCATCGTTTCCAACCGTTTATGACGGTTAGGCCAACAAATGTCATTTCGGTTCTTAATTTCATTCGCGATCTTGTTTTTGCAGGTGCACTGCGTTTTTGCTCAAATCGGTGAGCAAAAGCCGGCTGCGATCGTTAAATGCGCGACGCTTCAGCTTCCGTCTACGCCGGTAACGGGCGTACTTGCTTCAGACGGAGACCGGATCTATGCCGGAACCGTAAATGGCACATTCTCAGGTTTTGAGAGCAGGAATTTACGCATTCTTTGGAGGGTCGAGCTGGGCGGTGAATTTGTATCCGGCATCGCCTTGACCGAAGCGGGAGCGGTAACCGTGACAAACTCTGTCGGCGATGGAAACGCGGTTGACGGATCGACGATCAGGCTTTTTAGCAAGGAATCGGGCATTCCGATATGGTCGACCAAACTTCCCTACTCCGAACGCTATTTTCTGGGACGGATCAACGGAAGTATTGCAGCGGTTAACAGCCGCGGCGAGATAATGCTAATTGACAGGGCCAAGGGGCAGATCCAGTGGCAGGCCGGTCCCTTTGGCAAACTGAGCTCGCGGCCGTCTTTTTCATCCACGAGTGTCGTGCTGGCAACGGGCGACAAAAACCTGACGGTGGTTTCAGCCAAGACCGGCGGCATTCTTTCCAGGCAAGCGACCGAATTTGTTCCGACAGCGGTTGCTTTTCTAAAGAACGAAGGCATTGCGGCCGGCGATGAGCGAGGAAACGTAACGCTGTTCGGCTCCCAGGTAGCCAGATCGATCTGGCGATTCAAAAGCGGCGCGGGCGTATCTTCTGTTTCCGAAGTGAACGGCGGAATCCTGGTAACTTCGCTGGATAATTTCGTTTATCTTCTGTCGGATTATAACGGCGACGTGATATGGAAAAGACGCCTGACCGGACGAGTAGTCGAAGGCGGGCTTACGATCGACGACCATTTTGTCGTTTTAATGAATGGCGAAAATTCGGCCTATGTTATCGATCTTTTAAAAGGCAAGGTTACCGATACTATTCCCGCATCGGACATCGATTTGATAAACCGCCTTCCCGTTTTTGTTCGCAACCGAACTTTTGTTCTCAGCACGCTTTTTTCGCTGGATCTATATTCGCTTGGCGATTGTACCGAATAGAAAAGGGCGGCACTATTTCGGCCGCCCTCAAAAATTTTGTGATTAAAGCTATTTTAGTGAGAAACCTGATAGTCGCTCATCATCGCGTAGATCTCGTCTTTTACAAGTAATTTCTTCTTCTTTAGTGTGGATTCTTCGACCTGTTCGTCGTCGCTTGGGTAGGTCAGGTGGGAAAGTTCGTCTAGCCTTGCTTCATAGTTCGTGTGCTGGTGAACTAGATCGCGAAACGTGGGATTTATTTTCAGTAGTTCATCTCTTACCCGGTCGGGTGCCGACATGTCCATAACGGTATATTCCTCACTTTTCAATCAAATTTCGCCCAAATCTAGTACTTCGGGTAAAGGATATGGGCTCAACTTGCATTTTAGATCAATCGAAGCCCGCTTTTCAAGCATTGTTTTACAAAAATTTAACCGGGTGCTCAAACTAAAGAAAGCCGCATTACAATACCGTCGTCGGGCGGATCGGTATAGAATTTTGGACGGGCCGCAAACTGCGTAAATCCGGCTTTTTCGTAAAAAGAGATCGCGTTTGCGTTTTTAACTCTCACTTCAAGCCACACTAACTGGACGTTTTTACGTCGGCATTCGTCCAAAACGGAGCAAAGCAGCACGCGTCCGACCCCGGAACCCTGCTCCGACCGGTGAACGCCGATATTATATATCTCGGCATCGAGGCCGGTTTCGTCGCGGCTTCCGGGTATATTCCGGCCGACGATAAACCCGATCAGTTTCTCCAGCCGAAGCGCGACGTGCATATGAGAATCGCTCCGTGCTAGTTCCGCCAGATAATCTTCGCGCGACCAACGGCTCAGCCCAAGTTCCTCAGTGAGGGCCACTACCTGATCGATATCTTCTTCGACAAAGTCTCTGAGGGTCACATCCTTATTTGTCAAACCTTTTCTCCCGCCGGCAGGATCGGAATGTCACGGGCGTAAAAAGGCTGAAGCCCGTCATCAATGGACACAGACGCTAATCCTATCGAAACGGCGATATCTCGCCCCGCGTCGACCACATGATCGCGAATCGATTCGATGCCAGCGAGCAGCGGATACACTTCTCCGTGGGCATAGATGATGGAATCGGGTTCTATTCGAATCTCGGAGGCAAATGTGTCCAGGTTTCCAGTCCTCGCTAATCCGGTTTGAACGCCATTTTCGAATGTTTGCCAGCAATATCCGTCGCGGCCGATAGGGACCAAAACCTGATTGCGCCGGGACGGGCCGCCCGAGGCTATTGAAATTGCCCGCAAAGCCGAAACTCCGACGCAAGGAACGCCGAGAGACCGGCCCAGCCCGATCGCGGTCGCGAGGCCGATCCTGATGCCCGTATAGCTTCCCGGTCCGTTCGACACCGCGATCCCCGTCAGTTCTTCCCTTTCGATACCGGCTGCTCCAATTATGTCGGAGATTCGAGCCAGAAGCTCCTCGGAACGCGCCGGGGCCTCGGTACTATGCCAACTTTGCAGTACGGCGTCGCCGCTGAGCAAAGCTACGCTGCCGCCGCCGATCGCGGCCTCGATCGCGAGTATTTTTGATCGCATCATCGGGACTTAAGCCGGATAGTTTCTAACAGGCCTTTTATCGAAGGCAGCATCCGGTTCTTCATACTGCCGAGCTGATACGGAAGCCTCGACCTTGCGGTTATACGGCCTTCCTGCTCGATCATTGCCTGAAGCGGGTTGGGTGGAAATCGTTTTCGAAGCTGACGAAAGAACTCAAGCGGATCGTTCAGAGATGTATGCAGCGACCGGTGCAGGACGCCCGAATTCCATTCTTTTTCCACCGTTTTAGAAAGCCACGCGGGAACCTCATTCGCCTCTTTTTCGAAGGGTAGTCCGGTGAGATTTAGTCCTAGGTACTTGTGGGTAAGTCCGATCGCGGCAACAACCCACTGACGCCGTACTTCGTCGACAACGCCCAAACAACGATCCCAGCTGAAGTCGGACGGTCGACGGTCGACGGCATAGTAAATATCCCAAAGGCGGTCTTTTCTCTCCCCGCCGTCGTTTAGCCAATGGACGGCAAGGATGCGTAGATGGTCTTCCGCCGAAGGCACCCGGATCGGATAACCATCCAGTTCTACCTCGATGGAATCCGCCAATAAACCGGTCCACGACCTGGTGTCAAGATGCCTGAGTTCCCTGTGCAGATCGACCGCGATCTTTTTTCCTCGCTCGGACGCAAGAAGTTCCTTTGCTTTCTCGTGATCGCTTGCCGCAACCGCGATATCGATATCCGTATACGTCCTGGGCGTATCATCCGGATAGTTTCGCGCCGCGGCCCAGCCCTTAATGAGTACAGGTTCAATCCCGTTCCCGCGAAAGAATCGAAAGGCTTCGATAGTTTCCATCTCCAGCTTGCGGGCAAAGAGCCGATTCCAGCGATCGTCGGTTGGATGCTCTTTGGACGGCGAACTCACATTAACTCCAATACAAAAGAGCAGCAAACATAACGTGCTTGCTGCTCACAAAATTCGAGGACCCGAAGGATTTTACGGACGGCACAAACCGTTTCCGTTACACGTGTTTGCCGGACAACCCAGGTTCGGAGCGACCGTGCAATCGAAATTCTGATTACAGTTGCACGAAGCCGCCGCCATCGCGGTCGGCGGAGCTATCAGCGAAGCGATAACCGGAAGAGCGACCATCGAGGTCAAACCAATACGTTTGATAACATCGCGACGCGACAGGCCCCTGAAATCGGCTTCGATTTGCTTTTCCAGCAGGTCGTTCTCGTTCAGCTGATCGATTGCAAGCCATACAAAATCATCTGTCACCCTTTCGCCGGACAGCGAACCCACATGGTTGGCGATCTCAGAAACAGAACGATTTCCGTCACAAGATCTCCAAACTAGAGCAGCAGTCTTGTTTAAACAGTGGGCTTTGTTGGTGTTCATATCGTACACCAACACTTCTTCAGGCACCTCTTGGATGACCAGGCCCGATTTACGGGCGACGGGATTTTGCGGGTTTTTCATCTTCTCCTCCAAACAAATACCTAACTCTAATAGAGTTACGTCATTTTAGCTAATTTATAGTGATTGTCAAAAAAATCCAACAGGAATTTTGCGAATTTCTTCGCGTCACCCCTCGGACTTTTGACTATTATTGCACGTCGGGCGATTAAATCCAATACTTTCAACGAAAAAGCCGGGTCACGCCGCATTGTCAGCGTATTCGGAATCAGTTCCATAATACCCCGGCCGGCACTGATTATCTCGGGTTGCCATTTCGCACCCCGTGAAAATGCCGTAAAAAGAACCATTCCGACCGGTAACGGGTCGGTTCCTAACTTTCCGCCAAGTTCTTCAATCGAAACGTCTTTCTCGCGTGTCGCCCCAAAGTATCGCATCGAAATGTGACGCGGAAAAGGGCTTACGGTTCCATCGGGTTCACAAACGGCGTACTCATCCGAGTAATATTCCGCACCAGCCTTAACCAGCTCAGCCGTCAGGGTCGATTTTCCCACAAAACTCGTTCCGGGAATGATTATCGCCCTTCCCTTCCATCCGACGACACCAGCGTGTATAAAAATACGGTCGTGGACAAATTCGGCCACTTCCAGCCGCAGAGCACTGTTAAGATACTTAAAAAAGTTACGTTTCGACGGTCCCGCCGATACTTCTATTCCGTCCTTGTATAAACGAAACAAGCCATCTTCGTAAGCGATGCCGAAAACGCTCGCAACTCCACGGGATTTTTCTTCAAAGATCCGAGCCTTGTTGCCAAAGGCCTTAAC
>JABFSB010000135.1 GCA_013140875.1 Acidobacteriota bacterium | reverse complement strand
AACGCAAATTCATCCGACGTGCCTGAAAATCGCCGCAGTTGGAGCAGCTCGATATCTCGCGATAAGTTTGCTGTGACGGCAGCCAGACTTCGATATCGTAAGTTTTCCGCGCTCCGAAACCCATATCGCCCGTCGAAAGAACGACGGTGCGGTACGGCAGGCCGAGAAGCTGCAATATTCGCTCGGCATCAGCGGTGAGCTTTTCGTGCTCGTTCTCTGATTCTTCGGGCAAGGTCAGTTTGACGAGCTCGACCTTTTCGAATTGGTGCTGACGGATCAACCCGCGCGTGTCGCGGCCGTAGCTGCCCGCTTCGCTGCGAAAGCACGGGGTGTAGGCCGTGTAGCTTTTCGGAAGATCCTTTGCGTCCAATATCTCTTCGGCGTGGTAGTTGGTCACGGGGACTTCGGCCGTCGGGATCAGAGCAAACTTTCGTTCGTCGCGGATGTGAAAAAGGTCTTCGGCAAATTTTGGAAGCTGGCCGGTACCGAACAACGCGGTCTCATTCACCAGGAACGGCGGCAAGGTTTCGGTATATCCGTGCTCGGTTGTATGCACGTCGAGCATGAAATTGATCAACGCACGTTCAAGCCGTGCTCCGGCACCGTTTAAGATCGCAAATCTTGCACCGGCGATCTTTGTCGCTCGCTCGAGGTCGAGAATGCCGAGATTTTCGCCAAGATCGACGTGTTCCTTCGGTTCAAAATCGAAAATCCGCGGCTCGCCCCATTTTCTTACTTCGACATTTGCCGATTCGTCTTTGCCGATCGGAACATCCGCAGCCGGAAGATTCGGCAGACCGGACAGTAGTTCATGCATTTCGGCGTCAGCCGCGTCGCGCATTTTTTCGAATTCGGCCTGCTGATCTTTCAATCCGGCAACCTCGGCCTTTTTCGCTTCGGCTTCGTCTTTTTTGCCTGACTGTATCAGTCCGCCGATCTCTTTGCTCGCGGCGTTTCTCGATTGATTTATGCGGTCCGCCTCACCGATAACGCGGCGGCGCTCGGTATCGAGTTCAACAAACCTGTCGAGCCCGTCGGCGGGAAAATTACGGTTCGCAAATGCCTCGCGAACGGCATCAAGGTTTTCTCTAACAAAATTAAGGTCCAGCATAATTAAATCCGGCATGACCGGAAACTAAGTATTATCAGGGCAAACGGAAACTTCGGTCAAAGGTCTGAACGTTTTGTTTCGACCGACGCTTTGTTCTAGACTTTCCATTGCGGCATAAAGTTGATCCGGAATAAGTGATAACTGGGAAGTAAAAAGCGACAATCGAAGAACTTCGTTTTTACTTTTCACCTATTACTTTTTACTTATTCGGGAGACAAAATCGCCGGTTTAACAAATGTCAAACAAAGTACGAAAAGCCGTTTTCCCTGCCGCTGGATTAGGCACAAGATTCCTCCCTGCGACCAAATCTTCGCCGAAGGAAATGCTGACGCTTGTCGACAAGCCGCTTATTCAATATTCGGTCGAAGAGGCGGTTGCAAGCGGCGTCGAATCGATCTTGATCATTACCGGCCGCGATAAGAGTTCGATGGAGGATCATTTCGATGTTTCGTTCGAACTGGAACAGGTCCTGAAAGAACGCGGCAAGGACGAACTGCTGCGGGTTGTCCGCGCCGTCGCGGACATGGCGAAGATCAGCTATACGCGGCAAGGCGAAGCCCTCGGTCTCGGCCACGCCATTTACCAGGCCAAGGGCTTTGCCGCGGACGAGCCGTTCGCCGCTCTGCTGCCGGACGACATAATCGACGCCGGGAAACCGGCATTGAAGCAGATGATCGAGGTTTTTGAGAAATACGATGCTCCCGTTATTGCGACAATGCAGATCGACGGCGAGGCGATCTCGCGCTTCGGTGTAATTGATGCCGACGAGGTCGAGCCGAACGTTTATCGCATCAAGGACATGGTCGAAAAACCGGCGTTTGCCGATGCCCGTTCCGATCTCGCGATCATCGGCCGCTATATCTTCACGCCCGATATTTTTGAAGCGATCGAACGCACGCCCCCAGGTGCCGGAGGTGAAATTCAAATCACCGACGCGATGCGGCTTTTGCTAAAAGACCGGCCTTTCTATGCCGTAAAGCTGGACGGCGTTCGCCATGACGCAGGGGACAAGCTAGGCTTTCTGATCGCCACGGTCGAATTTGCGTTGAAGCGGGAAGATCTTGGCGAGGATTTCCGAAAGTATCTAAAGTCGCTGAAAATATAGGCTTCCGTTCCTTTTCCTCTTATTCTTCTTATTCGTCTCATTCTGTGGTTAATTTCTTAGCTTTCGCGAGCATCGGACGTGACCACAGAATGAGAGAAAAGATGAAAAGAATTACCAATCGATCAACTGTCCTTAAGTTTTGTGTTCGATGATCTCAAGGTCAAAACGATCTGCAAAACTAAAAGCAAAATCACACAAACAAGCAAGGCGAACATCGCGGAATTGAGACTGCCGGCCTGATTTGATACGAACCCGATAACCCAGGTTACTGCCGTTGCGCCCAGTGTTCCGCAGATGAACAGCGGCGTTGCCCGCCGCGTTGCTGACGGTCCGAAAGTCCGTGTGAACCTTGAAAGATTTGTCGGAAAAACCGATGAGGTGCCGAATCCCGTGATCGAGGCTCCAATACTCAGCCAGACAAGGTTTCCAGCCATAAGTATGATCAACATTCCAATAAGCATGGTGATTAGATCCAGAAAAAGTACTTTGTTCTCGTCGAGGTAACGTAAGAAAACCGGTGCTACTCCACGGCCGGCGACAAAAAAAAGAAAAAAGAGGAACGTCGGAGAAAATAGCGTAGTAACCGGTTCACCGTGTACCCGGTCCGCATAGGTGGTCATCCAGCCTCCCATTCCGCTTTCGAAACCGACGTGGACGAAATTAAAAAATGCGATGGTCCACGCAAGGCCGGTTGCCCAGATCGCGACCGGTTTGATATCGGGCGCCCGAATTTCGGCCGTCGGGGCCGGCAGATGAGACTCGCGTGGAAGCAGGCGAATGAGCGATGCTCCGATCAGCAGCGGAACGGCAAGAAATAGCGAGGTCAGAAGAATGCTGGTTCTGGTCGACGTGGCGTCCACGAACGGTTTGCAAACGATAGCTCCGAGCCCCCAGCAAAAGTTCAGGATGCTCAATGCCGATGCCGAGCGCCTAGGGTTCATCTCAAGGATCAACATGTTTATGGACGGAAGCGTCAGTCCAACGCCAAGCCCATTCACGAAAAATCCGGCCAAGCAGCCGGCAAACGACGAAAGAGTCATTGCCGTAACGCCGGCAGCCATCAGCACGCATCCAAGAACAGCCGCGAGAACAAAATTATTTCGCTTCCCGAACCAGTTCGTCGTTAAGGTCCCAAGGATCGATCCGCCAAACTGGGCCGGAAAAAAATACCCGGCCTGCAGGTCGTTCAAGCCAAAACCGGTGCTCAGAATCGGCAGCACCTGGCCGATCAGAACCGTCGTGGTCCCCGATATGAAGAAAACGACGTGCAGCAGCACCTCTAGCCCGCGATTTTTGGATGATTCCATTAACCTCCACCGCCACTGTTCGCAAACGCACGGAAATCGGCGGGTGAATAGATTGTAATTGTTATGTCCGGTAATGTTAAACGCGCCCGATATTCGCAAAATGCCCGTCGATTGGCTAGAATTTCATTAAGTTAGGAAACAAGGATTTTGGCCGTTTTGGGCGGCCGATCGGTGTGTTCAAATGCCGCTGGCAACTATCGAAGAAGCCGTCGAGGACATCCGCGACGGCAAAATGATAATCATCGTCGACGACGAGGACCGCGAGAACGAGGGCGACCTTGTCTGCGCGGCCGAAAAGGTAACGCCTGAGATCATCAGTTTTATGGCCGTCCACGGCCGCGGGCTGATCTGCATGCCGCTGACCGAGGAGAGGTGTGACGAACTGCAGCTTTCGCCGCAAACATCGAACAATACGTCGAGCATGGGAACGGCTTTCACTATCTCGATCGAGGCCCGTGAAGGCGTTACGACCGGCATTTCGGCGGCCGATCGTGCAAAGACCATCCTTACGGCGGTGAATCCTAATTCAATGGCCGCCGATCTTGCCCGGCCCGGACACATTTTTCCGTTAAGGGCGAAACGCGGCGGCGTGCTTGTACGCGTCGGCCAAACCGAAGCAAGTGTGGATATCGCCCGAATAGCCGGTTTGCTTCCGGCGGCGGTCATTTGCGAGATAATGAACGACGACGGCACGATGGCCCGGATGCCGGAGCTTGAGGTGTTCGCCGAAAGACACGGACTCAAAATCGTTTCGGTCGCCGATCTTGTCCGATATCGGGTTGCGCAGGAAACGCTTGTCAGGCGCGTTGTGGAAAGCGACTTGCCGACGAAATTCGGCACATTTCGCACGATCTTGTTCGAGAATGAAATGAACGGCGAAACGCACGTCGCGCTTGTGATGGGCGACGTATCGCGTGCAACCGAGCCGGTGCTGGTTCGCGTCCAAACCGAGAACATTACCTTCGCGATGTTCGGCTCGACGCTTGGCGACGCATCGGGCGCCATGCAGGCCTCTCTCCAAAAGATTGCCGACGCGGGCTGCGGCGTGCTTCTTTATTTGCGCCAACGCGAGAATAATCTCGATCTTGTGAATCAACTTCGTACATACGCGTTGATGCAGATGGAAGGAATTGATTTTCAAGCGGCGAAACAGCAAACTGGATACGGAAAGACCCACGATCACGGCATCGGAGCCCAGATCCTTAAAGACCTGGGTGTCCGCCGCATCCGTCTGCTGACGAACCATCCCCCGAAAGTGAACGCGATCGAGGCATTCGGCCTCGAAATAACTGAGACCGTGAGCCTCTAAAACCTTGCGGCTGCAGAAAGTTATGTCCGACGAGCAAGTCGAACAACCGGAGGAAACCGGACCGGAAAAAGGCGAAGAAACGCCCGTTCGCAAACGGCGACGCATTATCACGCGCCGGAATATCCTCGTTTTACTCGGTCTTGGCGCCGCCTCGCTGGTGCTGCTAGCGGTCCTCGCGGTATTTCTGTATCGCGGCGGGGTCGCCGATTCGTACATCAAGGCCCAGTTCGTTGCAAAGATGGCGGACATCGGCATCGATTTCGACGCCGATGTGTTTCGCGTTACGGTCGCTCCGCTCCGGCTTGAGCTGAAAAACGCAACCTTCAACGACCGGACGACCGGAGACAAGTTGTTCTTTATCCGCGACGCACAGCTTGGATTGACGGTCAAGGATCTTTACGCCTGGCAGCTGAGCCGCGACATAAGTATCGACACGACCGAGATCAACGGAGCCGAAGCATGGGTAAAGTTCGACCAGAACGGCCGCTCGAATTTCTCGAATTTAAAACTCGTTGAAGACGAAGCTGGCAGCCGCGTCAATTTTAAATATCAATCCATTAACTTCGCCCTGCGTGACAGCGTTGTACATTTCGGCGACGCGTCGCGGAAGATATCGGCCGACGCCAACAATGTCTTCTTGCTTCTCGAACCGACGGACCTTTCGGTTCCGGATGAGCAGAAGCGTTATAAATTCGACATCGGGTCGAATGGTTCAACGTTTGTTTACGACGAAAAACCCCTCAGGCCGGTCGACCTGCGTGCGACCGGGATCGCCGACCAGATGGGCGCCGAGATAAGTCAGCTAAAGCTTACAACGCCGATCGGATCGTCCGTTTTAAGCGGAAAGCTCACGGACTGGGCCGCCT
>JABFSB010000535.1 GCA_013140875.1 Acidobacteriota bacterium | reverse complement strand
CGTTCAGATCGCGGACAAGCTTCAGGTAAACGAATCAGTAAAGGTTATCGTCGAAAATGATTCGACGGCCGCCGCCATGTACGAAGCCCGTGTCCGCATCCGTCGGACGGACGAAGGTCTGATGAGCAACTTTATTCTTGTCCGTTCGGGGACAGGGATCGGCGTCGGCCTGGTAATCGGCGGCGACGTTTTTCGCGGCAGCGGTTCCGGCCTCTGGATTGCGGGCGAGTTCGGCCATATGACGATCGTGGCAGGCGGCAAACCATGCGTTTGCGGCAACCGCGGCTGTTGGGAAAAGTATGCTTCCGCCGCGTCGGCAGCTTCGCTTTATCTCGGCGATCGTCCGCCGGGACGCGGCGAAAGCGTACCGCGTTTTGTCGAGATCGTCAGCAAGGCAGAGAACGGCGACAACCGCTCACGCCGTACGCTGGAAAAGATCGGCGATTATTTGGGCATCGGCATCGCAAACGTGATCATGGGCATTGGCGTTCCACGGGTAATAATAAGCGGCCGGCTGGTTTACGGCTGGAAGTACATTAAAGAACCGATGTACGAAGCGATCGGCCGCAGCATCGTCGGCAAATTCGAAGGCTGGTCGGTGGAAGCCGGCGAACCGATGGGATCGGCCATCGGCGGTGCTCTGGAAGTTGCCGTCGACGAGTTCCTTACAACCCTTTGAGTTGCTAAATCGCTTATTCCGTATCGGTAAATGTATCCGGATGAAATGTTCGCCAACTATGCCAAAACTCTTGATACGCGTTTACCGGTTTTAGCGGCAAGCTGTTATGTCCGACCGGCAGTCCCAGCAGATCATATCTGTTTTCGCCCAAAACGAGTTGGTCGTTATCCATGACGAAAACATCGTCGTTTGACGAGCGTTCAAAGGCAAAAAAACTGTTTCGGTCCTCGGCAAGGACCAACACAACAGGAACCCCTCCGATGCTGTCGTTGATGATTCGGACCTGGCTCAACTTATTCCAATCAAAGGCCTTTGACGCATCTTTAATCGTAATTCCAACGATCCAGGACTTATCCTCCCATGAGTTAAGGCTGCGGCCGGTAAGCTCGCCGCCCTTTCCATTTTCATATTCGGCGTACGATTGATACTGGTCGGCGAATGCGGGATCAGGCTGCATCACCAAACTTTGCGGATAGAGGTCGAGCCATTTCGCAAGCGTCATCTGTTTGGATTGAAACTCGGTCAATTTTTCGCCCTTCAATTTACCTGCTACAGCCTCGCCGTTCGCTTGCCGCCACCAGCTTCGCGTTGCGGAATCTTCGATCATCGCATTGAATCGATCCATTCCGACGAGACGAAACGTAACGGTTTCCTTTCCGATCGATCCCGCAAAAACGCGGCCTGTTCGGCAAACGGTGCAATAGGTAACCAGGATCGGCTCGCCGGCGATCTTATCCTGGACCTTATGATGGTACGCGATGAACTGTATCGGGTACGCCCTCGCCTCGCCGTCCTTGAACACACCGACGATCTGCCTGTCCAACTCGATCGAACTCTCCGCCGCCGATTTCATGATCACCTCGTTAGGCTCGCGAAACATTCTATCCGCCGCGAATTGAAAGTTGGTCAGGAAAGCGACAAGTACCAACGGCAACACGGCGAGGAGGTGAAGCTTTGAGTTTTTGACGACGGCAATTCCGCTAACCAGAATCAAGATCGAAAGCACGGCACGAAAAACCCATCGCCATGAGTGAAAGAAAAATGCGATATCCACATTGTTCGATCTCTGGCTGCCGGGAAACGGCATTATCAGATAGACACCAAGTATCTCAAGGGCAACAAATACAATGATTCCCAGATAGAAAAGTTTCTTCATTCGCCACCAAATCCTTTGCTCCAAAAATACACGGCGGCGCAGTTTAGAACAAATAGGCCGCTCGTTAGTTTGCGGAATCTATTTTCCAATGCAGAAAGTAGAAAAGATTTTGGTGAGCATGTCCTCGGTCGTGGTTTCGCCGGTTATTTGGCCGAGGTATCGAAGGGCGTTGTGAAGGCCGATGAGGACGATCTCTTCACTCGTTTTTTGATCGAGCAATGCGATTGACGATTCGATCTCGGCTTTGGCCCGGACGAGCAGGTCGTGATGGCGGGCGTCGGTGACAAGAAAACCGGAGCCCGCAGCGGTGTCCGGCGAGAAGCGTGTAACGATCCCGTTTTTTAGCGACTCGATGCCCGTTCCAAGCTTTGCGGATACGGCGACGATTTCGGCCGATCGGCCTTCATTGACGGAACCGATAATCGCGCTCAACTTTCCGTGTTCGATCTTGTCGATTTTGTTTACGGCGATAATGTGCGGAAGGGCTTCGACACTGTTTAGAATCTCTAAATCCTCGGCGGTCAACTCTTCCGATCCATCGATAAGGACAACGACCAGATCAGAGTCGGCCATTGCCATCCGCGAGCGTTCGACGCCGATGCTTTCGACAAGATCCTCCGTGTCGCGTAAACCGGCGGTGTCCATAAGCGAGACCGGAATGTCGTTGACGACAAAGCGTTCATGAATCTGGTCGCGGGTCGTTCCCGGAATCTCGGTGACGATGGCCCGGTCCGAGCCGAGAAATGCGTTGAAAAGGCTTGATTTGCCCACATTCGGCCGACCGACCAATGTCACACGCAGCCCATCGCGAATCAGTCTGCCCGCCTTGAACGTCGCGGCAATGCGGCCGATGTCGTCGGCAATGGCGGCGAGCTTTTGTCTTATACCGGCGGCCTGTACCTCAGGCAGATCGTCCTCGACAAATTCCAGTGCCGATTCGAGAACTACGATAGCATCGAGCAAACCGTCCTTGACCGGATGCAGCGTATTCGAAAACTCGCCACGCATTTGCCGAACTGCCTGGCGGGCCGATGCCGCTGTCTGAGCATCGATGAGGTCACGGATCGCCTCCGCCTCGGCAAGGTTCATCTGCCCGTTCGCCAACGCCCGCAAGCTAAACTCGCCCGGCTCGGCCATTCGAGCGCCAAGCTTCAGGCACGAATCTATCACCAATCGCAACAAAACGGGCGACCCGTGGCAACTGATCTCGACTATGTCTTCGCCGGTGAATGAGTGCGGGGCTTTGAAGTAGGTCATGATCGCTTCGTCGATCACTTCACCTTTTTCAAGGTCGACTATACTTTTGAGCGAGGCGTGACGCGGCTCGAGATTTAGATCCTTCTCGCCGCACAAACGAGTGGTGTACGAAAGACTTTCGCCGCCGCTCAAGCGCACCACGCCGATACCGCTCCGGCCCAAGGGAGTAGCAAGTGCGACTATGGTTTGCAACATAATGCCTCTCCGCGCATTATTAAGTCTGGCGCGAAATCAGAACAGATTCTAATGAAATCGATACTAAAGGCACTTTTCATCGGCGAGTTCTCGTTCAAACGGCTGATTAGAGCGATCGTCCTTATTCCCATTTGCGTTTTTCTCGGCCTGCTAGTGATCGCCGTCTTCTTTGCGGATAGAGCGATCTTTCGGCCTCAAAACTCTTCATACAAGGATACGGCAGATATCATCAAGCTAAAAACAAGAAACGGCGATGAAGTCTCGGCGAGGTACGAAATGAGTTCTCAAGCGACTCTTACGATTCTGTTCAGTCACGGGAATGCCGAGGACATAGGAATGATCGAGCCCTTTGTTTGGCGTTTACGCAATCTTGGTTTCAATGTTATGACTTATGACTATCCGGGATATGGAACGAGCGGCGGATCACCTTCAGAAGAGAAAGCCTACGAGGCAATCGACGCAGCTTACGACTATCTAGTGACTGAAAAAGAAGTAGACCCGAAAACAATAATCCTCCACGGTAGATCACTTGGCGGCGGTGTCGCGGTCGATCTTGCATCTCGCAGACCCGTTGCGGGTCTCGTTTTGGAGAGTACCTTCACGAGCGCGTTTCGCGTTGTTACTCGCTACCCTATTTTGCCCTTCGACAAGTTTGAAAATATTAGGAAAATCGAAAGGGTTAGATGTCCGGTGCTTATAATTCACGGCACGAATGATTGGACGATTCCCGTGTACCACGGTCGGCGTCTATTCGAAGGAGCGAAAGAACCGAAACAGGCTCTTTGGGTAGAAGGAGCTGGTCACAACGATTTGGTGAACGCGAACGAAAGGCTTTACCTGGATGGTATAAAAACTTTTGTACAAGCCATTGATCGAAAATAAACCGTCGCCGTAGCCGCTACTTCAGTCTTACCTGCAATCTGCGTTCGCGGCCGTCGCCGACCGACTCGCTTAAGAGGTCTTCTTCGGTTTGCAATGTTGTGTGGATTATCCTTCGCTCGGTAGAGTTGAGGACACCGAAGGTAAATGGACGACTGTTCTTTCGCACCTGATCGCCGGCAAAGCGGGCCATAGCTTGAAGCTCTTTTTTGCGGGTTTGGCGATAGCCGTCCGCATCGACGACAAAACGATGTTCGCGGTCGAGTTGGCGTCCGTAGATTTGAAAAAGCAAAGTCTCGAAAGCGTCCAGCAACTCACCGTTCTCGGCATGTGCGTAGTGCGAATCCTCGCCCTGCAGATCCAGGGCGCAACCCTCGTCCGTCATCTCGGCGGAAACCTTCAGATTCAGGCCAAGATCGTCGACCAGCTCCGAGAGAAAAGTTTCGGCGTTTTTACAGGTTTCGGTCATATCGAAATTTTCACGGCCGGTTCGGCAAACCTTTGTTCGTGCTTCGCACTCATGCGGACAAGAGTGTTCTCGTTCCGTTAAGAAGTGCTCAGCTTCGGCTTAACTTTCTTCGCGTCCTTCGGCACAGTTTCCACCACCTCGGCCGCCGGCGGCTGGTTGGTTTTGTTTAGCCGGTTGATGATCATCTGCTGGCCAAAGCTGACGATGTTGCCGAAGAACCAATAGAGCAGCAAGCCGGCCGGCGCGGTCCACATTACCCACAGCATCATAACAGGCATCAGCCAGGTCATCATCTTCTGCTGCATTTGCTGTTCGGGCGTGACGGCGGCGGCAGTCGGCGTGAACTTCATCGACAGAATCATCGAGATGGCGAAACCGAACTCGAGAACATGAAACGGATCGGCCGCCGACAGATCCGGGATCCACATGAAATGAGCCTGCCGGGCGTCCAAGGCAATCGAGATAGAAGTGTAAAAAGCAAACAACAGAGGGAATTGCAGCAGCATCGGCAGACAGCCGCCTATCGGCAACGCGTCCTTGGTCATCTTCAGCTGCTGCATTTGCAGCTCGCGCATCCGTGGGTCGTCGGTCGGCACGCCCTTCGCCTGCAAATCCTTTATTTTCTTTTGCAACTCCTGCATCTTCGGCGCGTTTGCCGAAGCTTTCTTGAACGATTTCGACTGCGACCACCTAAGCGGAAACAGCAGCGAATAGAACAAGAAAGTGAAAATAATGATCGCCAAGCCATAATTCGCCGTGATGGTGTTGAAGAAATGCAGCGAGTGCAGGATCGGGATCGACAGCGGTTTAACAAAGAACCTGAGAGGACGGTAATTACTGAAATTGATCAGGTTTACCAGATCGATCTCTCGTCCGTCAGCACCTCGCAGCGATTCGGCAAGGTGAGAGACCAGAAAATAATCCTTAGTTCCCGTGAATATTTTGGTAACTGTGCCGTCGGTCGTTACCGGAACAAAAGCTGTGACCAAATGCCGCGTTTCCTTGTTTTCAGGACTGCGGATGACCCACCTCCAGATACTCGGGAAAAACGGCTGGGTCTGAAC
>JABFSB010000051.1 GCA_013140875.1 Acidobacteriota bacterium | reverse complement strand
GGCTCGGACAATTGAAAGGATTGGCAAATCCTACATCAAACGGGATCGGAACATGAAGACAAGAACGGCCGCGGCGATAACCAACAGGAAGACGAAAAGGAAAACCAGGATCACACTGCCCCAAACTAACCACTTCAGATTACTTTTGGCGAGGAGCTTTGGTTTATCATGTGAATCTTCGCGCGACCGCACAGCTACATTCACACGCTCGATAACTTTTGCATGTTCCGGCTTGCCAGGCTCTATTGGCATTTGCGGAACATTCACGACGCGCTCTTCGCTTTTATTTGGAGCTTTGGAAATATCGAGCCCCATATCCGACAGAATCATATTGAGCATGGACGCGTCGAACTGCTCGGTTTCACTGGATCGATCAAATATCGTCGGTTTGGAGCGTTGAGCTTCTTTTAAGAATGAGTTGCCGCAACCGGGGCAAAAGGCCCGGACATCGTCAACCATTTCTCTACACTCGTCACATTCCCTTAGGGCCATTTGCTAGTTTCTGGGTCACGAACCAGACCGCCTTGGTCGTCCAAATCTTTTCAACCCAACGTAGATCAAGGCCAATCTATTTTTTCTTAGTATGACAGTCGTAGCAGCCCACGGGAGACAGCAGTTTAGGATCTCGTTTCCTTGAGGCCTCGTGACATGAATCGCAATTGATGTGATAGGCGACATCGTTAGTCAACTTTCCGGTTGGTGGTTTCTTCATTTTCTTTGGATAAGTCACGCTTGCGGGCGGATACTCGTCCGTTTCCTCGGTCGCCGACTGAAAGTGGCAGGCTCGGCACGATTGAACCGGCTCCTTTGAGGTTTCCAACTGCTTGGCGGTGAGAGTCTCCTTCCTATCGAATGTTTCGAGGTACTCCTGGCCCTTCGGCGCAGAGGGTTGCGAGGTGTGGTGACATTCAACGCAAGTTGTAACAGTCTTGCCGTCAAGGCTATACAAAATGTCAGTAGCATGCTTTGCGTGGTCAAAAGTCGCTTCAAGTTTGAGTTCGCCCCTGAGTTTATCCTGGCTGTCTTTAGCCAGGATAATAGGCTTATCCGGCTGATTCGTACTCGATTCCGGTATGACTTTGCCCGTAATGTCAACAGCATGCGGGGGATTGGTACCGTCGGGGATGATACAAACGGAAAACCTTACAGACGAGCACAACGACGTCGCCGCCGATACACCGAACATTACCGTTAGGTAGCCTATCAAAATGATAAGAATCGCGATTAGTTTTAATTTCATAATTACCTTATTGGCAATCAGTCAATCTTTTGAGTATCAGTTCAATTCTCCAAATAAAATCTCCAAATAAAATTAGAATAGCTTGTTGCAATAATAAGCAATTTGTATTATAAGACACATTATCATCCGCTAATGAAAAAATTGTCAATAAGATCGCAAGGAGAAGATCATAACTGGTCGAGTTCAAATGGCTCATCAAACTGTTTTTGACAACTTTCGAAATTCTTCTCATTGCCCTGTCAGGCGAGAACTAAAATTGGCGGCATCCTTTTCCATTCAAAACCAGTTAGCCGGGCTGTTCGCATTTCAGCAGTTCACACTTTTGTCATCAGAGCCTTAAACGCGAGGTGCTTCCGTGACTAAACTCCGTAGAGCAATGAACTCGTTGCGAATCAACGCACGGTCTGCCAAGATATTTCTAATTGCGATATTTGCAGGTCTTTTGCTTATCTTCTTTGCACAAGGTGTTTCACCACCCGCACTTTCGCAGTCCACCACGCCAGCCGTTCCGCAGACTGAAGTCGGAAAAGACTGCAAGCAGTGCCACGGTGCCATTGTGGAATCGTTCGCCCTTCAAACGCATGGCAAAACCGCCAAATTTTTAACAGATTCGCGAGCAGCGTCGTGCCAGATTTGCCACACGAATAGCGCTGAGCACGCCGAAAATAGCAGTCGGACCAAAAGCGGGGCCGATCCTGGCAATCCGGCAAAGCAGACGGCATCGAAGGCTAACAGTTCGTGTCTCCAATGCCACTCTCAGGATAAGCACACTTTTGCTTGGGCTGGCGGCGAACACGATAAAAACAACGTCAGTTGCCTGTCGTGCCACAGCCAGCACCATTCAAAATCTGAGGAAAACATGCTGGCAAATTTCACTACAGAGGAAACTTGTCTTCGCTGTCATACGGGCGTTCGCAAATCCATGCACCAGCGTTCGACCCATCTGTTTCGCACCGAGCAACGCAACATGAAGGTTGGTTGCACTTCCTGTCACAATCCTCATGGTGGTGATGGCGACAAGATGATGGTCGCGGAAACGGTCAACAATACCTGCTACGGCTGCCATGCCGAAAAACGCGGCCCGTTTCTCTGGGAACACGCGCCTGTTCGCGAGAATTGCATGAGCTGTCACTCGCCGCATGGTTCGAACAATGCCAAGCTTTTGACGGCACGTGCTCACATGTCGTGCCAACAGTGCCATATCCATATGTTGCCGCGTCATTCGACGACCGCCGGAAAACCTCTGGACATATGGTCTTTGAATCGCGGCTGTGTAAATTGCCATGCCCAGATTCACGGGTCGAATCACCCTGGAGGCAGAACCTTAACACGATAGGAGGAGCAAATGAGAATGCAAAGAGACAGTTGCGTCGGGTTCGTTTTCATCGCTTGCGTCTTGTCGGTGCTCCTGTTCACAACGCACGTCTGGGGACAAACGCCAGAAATGCCAAAAGCGAAAGCGACCCCCAAACCAAAGTCGAAGCAACCGCTCAAAATTAGCGGAACCGTCGAAATTGGCGCCCAAATTCGTGAAACCCAGGGTGCTTATACCGCTAAGTTTGAGGAAGTGCGTGACGTTCCAAAAGGGTTCTACGTCCAAAATTTGAAGCTGGATCTCGATTCTGTCGACTCTCCCTATTTCATTAGATTCAGAGGATTGGAGATTCGCGAGCGTGACCAGCGTTTCACTTTCGATGCCGGTAGAATTGGAAAATATCGAACGCAATTTGTCTGGGATCAGACACCTCATAACTTCGGCACCGGGCAATCTTTCCTGGTGAATACTGCTCCGGGCGTCTATTCAGTCAGTGCTACGCTGCGAGCACAGCTGCAGGCCCTTACGCTGCCCGACAGCACGCGAACGCCTGCAAACGGCCCGTTATCCACATTAGTGCGCCAAGAGTTGCTGACCGCGCCCAAGACCGAGGTGCGGCTCCGTCGTGATCGTGCTATTTTCAACCAGAGTTATCAAGTTTCTGACAATTTCGAGTTACACGCCCAGTTTAGCTGGTTGCGCAATCGCGGGACGCGCCCGATGTCCGCCGGAACTTTTGTCCGGCGAAACGTTCCCGGCCCCCTGCCCGCGCCCACTCCTCCGGATATCGGAGGTATATGGGAAGGGATCGGACAAGAGTTTCTTGAGCCTATCGACCAGAGAACATACGATCTAAAGGTGGGAGCGCGGTTTCACGGCAACCGTTGGAGCGCCGGCGCGGACTACGATCTCTCGCTCTTTCGCAACCGTATCTCAACGCTAACATTTGAGAACCCATTTCGTGTGACTAATGAAGAAGGGTGCCTTCCTGCTTTACCTCCGCAAACCTGCGGGGCTACGAATAGATTCAAAACGGTTCGCTGGCAGTCCGATCTGGCTCCAAATAACGAGTCTCAAACCATCACCTTTTGGGCCAAAGTGGATTTGACGACGCGAACTCAAGTGCGCGGCCTTGTCTCGCTGTCGCAGTGGACCCAGAATGACGCTTTTTTGCCGTGGACACTCAACACAGCGATCGTGCCGACACACTGGGACGCGGTCTCTCCGATCACAAATCCCACTGACGTAAATCAGCTTCCGGCGAAAAGTGCGAACGCGAAGGTGCGAAATATCAACCAGCAATATGCGCTCGTGAACCGTCGTAAT
This sequence comes from Acidobacteriota bacterium, assembly GCA_013140875.1. Lineage (GTDB taxonomy): Bacteria > Acidobacteriota > Blastocatellia > Pyrinomonadales > Pyrinomonadaceae > OLB17. Next base: position 15,002 of record JABFSB010000051.1, on the reverse strand, counting down.
ACCTTCCAATTCCAGGCTCAGTATCGTTCGCAGTCTGTGGACAATCAGACACCGACGATCATATTCCCGGGCTATGCGGCGTTTGGCGATTCGACGTGGCGAGCGGCCCGGACGGATTTTTTTAACTTACCAATTGAGAACCTCGATTGGGATTTTACACGACAGAATGCTGAAGCCGGCTTTAAGTGGGATATTCTGCCGTCACTGACGTGGAAACTCGATTATGAATGGGAAGCCTGGAACCGCAAGAATCGAGATGTTAATCGTAACAATGAGCATAGTATTAGAAACCGGCTGGATTTTGAATTCAATCTTTCAGGAGAAGGGAAGCGTTCAAGCGCGGCACCGACGACTCGAGCAGCCGAGGAAGGTGTGCCTACCCTTACAACTCTCCGGCTTAAATTAGACTACACTTACTCCAATCGCCGCGCGCTGGCCTACAACACTCAGCCATTGACCTTTTGCGCGGCAGAGTCCACAACACTGCCGCCACCGGTTGGCGGTTGTCCCCCCGCCTTCTTTAACAACGGTGGAGTGCCCGGAGCTCCGGCGGGAGCACCGGCCGGTAGTCCTCAAGGTGCATGGGTAATAACGCCCCAGACGATATTCAATTTAGGCGTACCCACCGAATTCAATCTCTTGCGCCGGTATGACCAGAGTGATCGCATCCGAAATGACGCAGGTCTTACACTGGAGTTGCTCAGGGGTCCGAGCACGAGTTTCTCAGCTTCGTATCGCTATCTGGGAGACGAGCATGACAAAAATTTCTACGGGCGTCTCTTTAATCGGTTCGCCTTTGTCGATGTCGAGTTCACCCATGCTTTTGAGAGCGGAGCTTTCTTTTATGCCATCTATTCACGAGAGACGAATAGCTACGCGTATCGGGACTTAGCCCATCTCCTGCCCACCGCGAACCCTCTCATTCAGGGGGTCTTTTCTCAATTCCCCATCGCCAATACCTGGGAACGTACCAGCCGAAGCAGCCTGGACAGTTTTAATTTGGGCATCAATGCAGCTCCGCAGGAAGGACCGCTGAAAGACTGGCAGTTTGATCTTGCTTATGCGTATTCCTTTACCCGCGACCGGATTAGTACCATTAACCCGTATGCCGTCCGCGCGGATTCGCTCATTCACGCGGGAGCAAATCCGTATCCCGACACCGTTGTCCGGCGCCAGGACGTGAATCTCGTCGTTAGCCGACGTATTACCGATAAGTACGAAATCGGCGTGCGTTATTGGTATGAGCCATACACGCAGGATGATTTCAGCTACAACGTTCTCCAGCCATACGTGCATGGAAATATCACGAGCGACGCTCCGAAATATCTTTTCCAGGATGCGCGTTACGGTAGCTATCATGCTAACGTAGCGAACATTTTTCTGCGTTACACGTTTTGAGGAATAAATGAGAACCTCGCCGACTTGGCGCTCGATGTCCTCTATCGACGCCATGTGTTATGTCTTCGCATTGATCGGCGGTGAATGTCCGGATAGATTTTTGAAATCGACCGGTATTACGATCGCTTAATATTATGAAAAAAGACATTCTTTTTACCGGCATTGTCTGCTTACTGATCGGCGTAGTAATCGGTTTCCTTTTTGCCAACAGCATTAATCGATCCACGTCCGACCAGAAATCAATGCTGGCAACCTCATCGTTGCCGTCTGGTGCGGCTGATCCAAATTTGCCGCCCGGCCATCCGCCGCTTTCCCAGACCGGAGACGATCCGCAAAACGGCCCGATTCCCGAAGTGACGGCTGCGATTGAAAAAGCGAAGCAGGAGCCAAAGAGTTTTGAGGCTCAAATGGCCGCCGGAGATATGTATTATCAAATCCAGCGATTCGAGGACGCGGCACAATTTTATGAGAAGGCAAACCAGCTTCGACCCAACGAAAGTGAGACGCTTGTAAAGCTCGGTAACTCATATTTCGATTCGGAAAAATATGAGGAGGCTGAAAAATGGTACCGATCGGCTTTGCAAAAAGCTCCTAACGATATAAGCGTAAGAACCGATCTGGGACTGACGTTTTTTCTCCGTACGCCCCGAGATCTCGATCGCGCTATTAAAGAATATCAGATCGCTCTCGGCCAAGATCCGAACAACGAGGGCACGCTTCAGAACCTAACGCTCGCATATCGCGAAAAGGACGACAAGGAAAATCTGCAAAAAACGCTCGAAAGACTGATAAAAGCTAATCCGAACAATTCTCTTATCAAGGAAATTCAGGACGGGCAGACACCGCCGGACATATTTTCAAACCAATGAGCGCGATATCGTCATGGAGTTTATATGGCACAAGTTTTATCTGCGGACCTGATTCTTAAGTCAAGAGTGAATCGTTCATGGACGTCATACCTGCCGGCAATCCTGGCCATTGGCGGAGCTTTCGTCATGCTCGGTCTTCGCATCGAGGTAGGCTCGGCTTTTATCTCGGACGGCGCGCTTATGATGCTCGCGTTGGCGTGCTATATCTTTGCAGCTCTGTTTCATCTGACGAACCTTTATGCTCCATCTGATATGGCGCGGAAGATCGGGCTATTCACCGCCGGGCTTGGGGTATTTTTCAATCTGTCAAGCTGGCTCGTCCGTTGGGTCGCGGCATACGAACGCGAGGTAGCAATGTTGCGGGATGGCGGGAGCCTTGAGACGCCATGGGTTTTCCGTTACGTCCCGTTCGCAAACCTATACGACCTGAGTCTCGCGTTCGCCTTCGGTGCCGGGATCGTGACTCTTTTGGTTGCCAGAAGGAAGAGTTTTCAAGTTTTGAGTGCCTTCACGCTTCCGCTTGCTGCCTTGATACTGACGCTGGCACGTTTTATCGGTGATGAATTTATCGATCTTCCGCCGGTACTGGATTCGTATTGGCGTCCGATTCATGTCGGGGTCGCTTCGCTTAGTTACGGGGTTGCTCTTGTCTGTTTCGCTACTGCCGTACTTTATTTACTGAAAGATAATGCAAAGGTAGAAGCAATGGCGATATGCACGAGTGTGTTCGCGTTAGGCGTGATTGCCTCGATCAGCAAGTTTTCGGTGTTTACCGACCTTGTTTACCGGGCCGGTCTTTTCGTGCCGAATACCACAGGCGGCAAAGGATTTCCAGCACCGTTCAGGCTTGAACTCCCCTATGTCGGAATCGCTCTGGCCGCCACCGGCGTGTTGCTCGTCGCAGTGATCGCGGCGTTTTTAATTTACTTGTATCAGCAAAATGAGGCGGCAAAAAAGGCCGGGCACTTTCTTCTTAAACTTGCTTTTGTGGCGCAAATTGTCGCGATTGCACTCCTCGTTTCAGGTGTTAGGACTTCCGGCGATGTCTCCCACAGCCTTCAAACGCAGCTTGCCGCCGATCCGGCTCAATACGCGATGGCGGGCCGCGCAATCGTCGAGCGCGAGCAGCTTACTGCTCGTGAATTTGCCGCGATAACGCCGATTCAGTTCGAACAAGCGGGGCGCTCTTATATTCAGGCAAATGGCGATAAAATGTATACGAGCCTGAATACGAATCCCGTTGAGATCGCCGGAATCATGACTGGTCTCGCTGCGACCTTTTTTGTGCTGCTCTTTGCGTTCAGAACGGATCAGGTCCGCGAGAGGTTGCCGAGCCTCGAATCACTGGACGGGCTTATGTACAAAACGGCTTGTCTCGCTTTTGCCGGACTAGCTATGCTCTTAATAACCGGAGCGATTTGGGCTAACGAGTCCTGGGGCCGGCCATGGGGATTTGATTCCAAGGAAACGGGTGCGCTGGTCGCATGGTTGACTTACGCCGCTTTTTTGCACACACGCATCTCACGAGGCTGGTCGGGTAAAAGCTCTGCCTATTTCGCGATAGTCGGCTTTTTACTGGTTATTTTCACCTATCTCGGCGTAAGCTATTTGCTGCCCGGCCTTCACAGCTACGCCTGAGGATTACCTCAAACCTTTTTCCCTGGTTGACCGACGAGGATGCCGCCTGTGCTTGTCCTCAAGCTTCGGTGCATCACGCGACCTGTCTTGCCGGCCGCCAAACGAAATAAAACGGAGCTTTAGCCGAAACCTAAAGGCTTCCACAAAGATTACTGTCTTTGATTTTCATCGAGATTGTTTTCACACATCAGTTAGTTCTTTAAAACGTCAGATCGTAAGTCATTTTTACCCGCAGGCTGTAGGAGGGCCGCTCAAGTCCCACGCCCGTCGTTTGATTGTAAATGATATAAAAATCGCTGTTCGGGCGATAAATATAGCGAAAGCGGACATTCAGAGCGGAAATGCGCGCGGCTGAATTTAACTGCAATAGTGCTGATGTTAAAAGCCGGCGAGAAAAATTATAGTTTACCCGTCCCGCGAAAAGGTTTGTCGTGAAGTTGCCCTGAGGCAGACGGACGTCGTTATGATTATTGGAAAAATCAAAAAGAAAATGCGAGTTGGGGCGATATGTGATTCCGGCAGATATCTCGTCGAGTTTTCCGGAGTAAAATTCGCCCCATTTATATCTGGCCGTGAACCCGATCTTTTTGCTGGTGTCCGACGTGAACTGTACTCGCGGCCGATTAAAATGGTAAGTACCCGCCGGAATTACAATGCCCGGCCGAATATTGAACGGCACGGTCAACACGTCTGTTATGTCCTCGATCGGACGAAAGTAAAAGATCGATGAGTTTTTGAATTCCGTTTTCCACGACAATTCGTTTTGTCGCGATGAAAGCCTGCCGCTCCGGTCAAAATAATGTTCGGTTTGCACTTCGAATTCCATTTGTCGGACAAACGGGAGGAATTTTGGCCGTGCTTTATAAGCGGCCTGTGCAAAATATTGGCGAATGCCTTCGCGTTCGATAAACCCGACCTCAGGATTGAAATTTTTGCCTACGTCTTCATACACGCCGATAACCCGAAACGTGTTGTTTTCAAAAACAGAGTTAATTCTCGCCGAATGAACACTCGATTTGACCCCAGGTGTTTCGGAACGGGCATAAAATCCCGATAGCGTGTAATGATCCGTCAAATTAAACTCGGCATCAATGCCGTAAGCCCGATTGTAATTCGCTCCGGTTGCTGAAGTTCTGCCTTGGCGATTGACAAAAATACCGCCGATCGATGAGCGGTTAAGAATGTCCTTTTTAACCCTAACAACCGTGTAGCTTTGTCTCGGAAGAAACAGATTCGTGTTTGCGTGTCCCGCGCTTCGCGTTCCGACCTGCAAAAATCCGAGGTTGTAACTGCCTATCTTACCAGTAACTTTTGCGCCGTAGTCTATCGGCAAAGGCTCGCCACCCGGAGTCAAACCAATACGCCGTGTGAAGAACAGTTGGTTCGCCCCTTGTCTGCCAAACAGAAAAATTCCGGCATTTTCGAGAAAGAAATCACGTTTCTCAGGAAAAAACACAGAAAAGCGGCTGAGATTCACGACCTGGCTATCGACCTCCGCCTGGCCGAAATCGGGGTTCGCAGTGAATTCGGCGGTCAAAGAGGGTGTGATGCCGATCTTGGCGACCTCGATCCCTAATTTGCCGTCCACGCCAGCGTCGGTTCCGGGCGCACCGACACGCGGCACGCCTTGTTGCCACCCGCCGGACACAGATGGCTTGATCTCTACGAGACGCCGCCGCTTGATCTCTCCGACACCCGTGAGTTCCCCCGCTTGTGAAATACGTTCAAGGCCGAAGCTTCGCTGCCAGCTTGTCCAGAGAACTTCCTCGTTCTTTCGGCGGATAATGCGTGCGACATTGAAACCCCATGCGTCGAGCGATTTCGTGAATCGAAGCGTCGTTAGCGGTATAGCGATCTCGACCGTCCAGCCTTCGCTATCGCGTTTTCCCTCAGACACCCACGCCGCATCCCACGAAAGATTAACATCGCGGCCTTCGTCAGTGATCAAGGCGTCCTGCTGAGTGCCGAGCGGATTGACGGCGAATCGAAACGCGTTTCTGCGGTCGTGAAAAGTGTCGAGAATGATCTCAACCTTGTCGTCATTTGAAAATGAGGAATCGCGAACCAACTCACGCGCATTTATTTTTAGCGGCTCGGAATCGAACGCTCGGATCGCGAAATAGATGTTCTTGTCGTCAAAGAGAACGCGGATCTCGGTCTTTTCGCTCGCCGGTTCGCCTTCTTTTGGTTCCTGTTGATAAAAATCGGAAATTAGATCGACCGTTTGCCAGTCTGCTTCGTTCAATTCGCCGTCGATCTTGATTTCTTCCGCCGCTCGGACAACCTTGATCTTATTTATAGGTGTTTGTGCCGACGTTCGAAGAACAAAAACCGGCACTGCTGCCAGGATAAGGGCTAGCCATCCGAAGAAAGCTGCCGTGCGCCATAAATTCTCATCTTTTCTTAGCTTCGCACCAATCTTCATCCTGATCAATTAGGTCGCGAATTGTTCGTCAACAGGTGACGACAGTGTTTCTGGCGAAACATTCCAGAGCAATCCGCCAATTGCCACCGCCCGGTGATTGTCAGGCTTCGCACGAGATAATACAAACCGACGTTTCGGCCATACGGTGAGGAGCCGCAAAATTGACGATCAACGCTTTGCGCGAAGTCTCGCCGACCTCACGCAGTTCGCCGATGACAAAAGCCCACTGTTTTCGTACGCGTATCCCGCCCCTAATTACGTAATACAATAGTTTTGCCAATTGTATTTTCCTGTAAAGCTTAATGCGACACCACTCTACTTTTTACCGGTGCTTTCGACCTCACCGCTGATCGCGTCAACATGCACATTCACTTCGGCACCGTCAGTGGTAATGATCTCAAATTCGTAAAGAATCTTGCCGCGTTCGCGTTCGATTTTTGCTTCCACGGTTGCCCCGGAAACCTTATTAAGTGCGGTTTGCTCGGCTTCATCCATAGAAACCTTGATCTGGTCGAACATGCCTTTTTCTTTTGCCGAACCGCCGCCTTCTTCTTTGACCGCAAAAATCTCACCCGTTATCGCATCCACGTGAATCTCCGCTTCGGCATTTGTCGAATTGTGAATTTCAAATTCAAACAACAGCTTTCCTTTTTCGCGTTCGAGTTTTGCCCTCTCGACTGTTCCATTCACACGGCCAAGTGCCACTTTCCTGGCTTGAGCCATTGTAATTTTTGCCTCGCGAACCATTTTCGCTTCTTTGCCGTTCTTGTCTGCCGAGACGACCGTTATCATCATGCTCGAAAATGTTGCGGCTAACGCAATAATAAATAATTTTGTCTTCATTGTTTTACTCCTTTATTTTTTACGGGTTAGATCATTTTAATTTGCCCTAGACGACGATTAACTGCGTCCCAATTGACGTTCGTCATAAACGCATCGATGTATTTCGCGGCCGCGGCTCCGTAATCCATGTGATACGCGTGCTCGTACATATCGAGGACGAGCAGCGGCACACTGAACGGTGCGTTTGAAGTATGATCCGCGGCCCAGTAATTGTGAAGCTCCTTGGTTTGCTGATTGTACGCGAGGATGGTCCAGCCCGAACCGCCTGACAAGGCGTTGCCGGTTCGTTTGAATTCCGTTTCCCACCCTTCGTAACTGCCGAACCATTGAGTGATCTGCTTTCGCGCGTCACCGTCCGCTTTGCCGTTGCCGCCAAGATTCGCAAAATAAAGCTCATGCAACACGACCGATCCAGTCCGGATCAACTCCTCACGTTTGAGATCGCCGTAGATGTACGGAGGCAGATCCTTTTCCGTCGAAAGCGCGGCCAGACGCTGTTCAACCAGGTTCAGAGCCTTTACGGCACCCGTGTAATTGTTCTCGTGATGCGAACGGATCAGTTTTTCGGAGATGCCTTTGAGTTTGGCCGCGTCAAACGAGAGAGGCTTCGGCTGATGCTTCCCGGCAAACGCCAATGCAGGCGTGTCTGTTTGCGAAAGCGTCTTCTCGCTAAACGCCAGAACTCCCGCACTTGCAGCAAGAATCCCACCGATCGCTTCACGCCGATTTACTCTACTCATGACTCCTTCTCCTCGTCATTGACGCTAATGGCACTCATTACAATATACTCGGAGCCTTAAATTTTTGCCGGAATTACTCCAAAGCTGATTAATACGCACAAGCATGGCATCGCGCGATTTGTCGGAATCCTCGCTGATCGACGGCACTTCATCCCATGGCGTGCAAAGTTCACCTGTATTTTCTGTCGAGACAATCAACAGAGTATCGAGCAAAGTGACGTTTAGAACCAGCCTTCCAGCTTCCATCCTCGAGATGCAAACAGCGGAACGAATGCAGTCGGAATGAAAAGTCGGTCCTCCGGATTTGGAATACTAAAATAATTTTGCGGCCTCAAAATTACGTCATCGTTTTTGCTGAGGTCAATTACAGCTCGATTGGGAGCCTCGCGCCGACCAAGATAACGAACTTCGAAAGCCTCGAAACGAAGTGGGTTTGCAGGATTGAAGACGCCGATTCCGCCGGCGCGGGCTTGCTGCACAAAATTTCGAGCTCGCTTGAGTGCCGGTGTAGCTTCGGCCACTGTATTCGCGGTTCCAGGAGCGATCACCGAGCTCAAAAGCGGCAAGGAACGGAACGGATCAATGTTCGGCCAGATGAAATACGGCAAAGCCGAACCGCTTTCCAGCATTCGTTCATTGTAAGCTAGGGGTCGCGGAGACGGATTGTTGGCGTTGGGCTGATTCCGGTTGATGAAAGCAAGGAATCGCCCGTACGTATCGAAAACCTCGAATGAGAACGCGATAAAGAACTGGAACGTAGCTGGAATCTGGCCCAGAGCCGCGATATCAGATTGAACCAGTGTGATCAGTGCTTGTTCTGCATTGTCGCCGTGAAGACGATGATTAACACCCGCTCCAGGTCCGATTCGTGTACCCAGGTGGGCTTCGAGGTCCGCGTCTAGATCGAATGGACCGAACTGAGGCTGAAACGGGTCGGTGAGATACGCTTCCCATTGAGCGGAGTTGAGATTCGACCCACCTGTGCCAGGCAAATCGAACGTCTTTTCGGGAGTATCGATCCCCAGAAAACGGATCGATCCGCTACCCTCGAGATGAAGGCCAATGGTGTCACCGTCCGCTATTGCTACCGGGAGCGTTTGCGGTTGACCGGCCGCATCACGTCGAATAGATGCGATTGCGCGCGGCATTCCGCTGGTCGCGAAGAATACGTTAGGCATGGGCTGTCCTCCTTAGAAATTCTTTATTCCCCTTGCATCTGCCGGTGAATTGCAGCGGCCGTTCGAAGCGTCAGCGCAGCAATCGTCAATGTTGGATTGGCCGTCGCGCTCGTCGTAAAAATACTCGAACCGGCTATCCACAGATTCGGAACGTCATGTGCCTTTCCCCATCTGTCAACGACGGAGTCGGTCGGGTCGTCGCCCATGATTGTCGTTCCCATTATATGAGCGGCCGTGTTCCAGTTCACCCGCCCGGTTTGGGGATTATCGAGCGGTTTCGCTTTCGGGCTTACAGTTGCGTTCATTTTAGTGAAAAGCGCTTTTGCAGTTTCAAATCCCTCGCGCAAACCACCCTCTGCGTATGAGCCGATGTCAAAGGTGAATTTGGGACGTGGAATTCCGAGATCGTCCGTCTTGCCCGAAAGTTCGATGCGATTCGCCGTTTCGGGAAGCATTTCTGTCGAAAAGCTCAGCCGAATCATCCGGGTAATCCGGTCGGCAATCGCACCCGGGAGAGCGGCGCCGTACTTCCCTTCGGAAAGCAAGCCGTCAATAACGGTCGCTGGCGAACCAGTGCGTCCCCAGCCGTCGTTGCCTATGGTCATACGGAATCCGCTCCGCTGACTGCGAAATCCTCCGTCACGAAAATCCTCTATGCTCGCAATGCTCTGCGGCCCACGGAACGGATACAGCGGCTCCGGGAAAGTGGCGATCAGCTCAAATTGGACGTGATCCATCAGATTTCGGCCAACTTGTCCGCTGGAGTTGGCAAGACCGTTGGACATTAGAAGAATTTTCGGCGTTTCGATCGCGTGAGCCGCTAATACAACGACCTTGCCCGTTACGGATCGTTCCTTATTAATGTTGTCCGAGCTCCAATCCTTAAAATAGACTTTATTCACACGTCCGCTATTGGTTTTGCTTAGTCGCGTTACAACCGAGGCTGTGCGAAGCTCGACATTCGGCGACTCCAAGGCCCGTCGTAAATGCACGGTTGCCACATACTTTGCATCGATTGGGCAGAGCGGAATGCAGTTCGAATGACCTTCGCAAGGCGGGCGGCCGTCGAAAAGAGTTGTATTGCGCGCCTGCGGAGTCGTCACCACTTTCACTCTCGTGCCTCGGACGATTTTCCCGTCGATCCGCTCCTTAACCTTGTTGTCACTGTAACCAAGCGGAATTCCCGACATCGGAAAAGGCTCGCTGCGATAACCGCCGTGCAGCCCGTCGAATTCATCATGGTTTCCCGAAATACCCATTTCCCATTCTGCCTGGCAGTACCATGGTTCAAGCTCGTTGTAGTCCAGGGGCCAGTCCCGCCCAACGGCAAATTCGCTAAAAAGACGGAAGTCGCTCGGGATAAATCGCGGACAGTTTCCACGCCACGACCATGTGCTGCCGCCGACCATACGGTTGTAACCGGCCTTAAAGGCATCTTTTGAACCGTTGGCGCCCACGGTGTAGTCATAATAATTTTTGGCGTCTGCGATCTGCGGCGCCAGATCTCGCTGAGAATTCTCAGCAGCGGGCGCAAATTTTCGACTTTCGAGCGCCGCATACGGTGCGAACATCGTACCCCTGTGGCCCTGCGTGTCCATCGTGTGGTGAAACTGAAGCCGCTGCCCGTTTGTAATGCTGTTCTTTCCTGCTTCGAGAATCAGTATCTTGTAATCGCCAAGCTGTGAAAGCTTCCACGCAGTCAGAGCTCCGGCAACACCTGAACCAATTACAATAACGTCGTATTGATCTTGCATGGGAATATCTCCTTCGATCTATTCTGGTTTGGCGGCCCAATAACCGTGCGGCTGACTGGAAAACCCGATCGGGTGCGCCTTTATGAGCGACCAAACGGCTCCGCTTTCGTAAAAACCGCCGTCAATCGATTCGCCGCTTTCATCCATGAACTGGGAGAAATACCAGACGTTTACAATCTGTCGGGCGACTGTTTCTTTGGCTACACCATTGGCGTCGATGTCTTTGAACTCAGGAGTATTGCGCAGCTTCGTAAGGAGCGCATCGTCGATAGCAGGCTTAGGATTCACCCCTGCTAAGGTCTTGTACGCATCAAGAAGGGCTTGAAATTTATCGGGAAAGGTCCCGTGCAATCGCCGTGCGTACTCCTTGGCAAACGGTTTGTTTAATTCGTGATCTTCAGGGTCATTCAGGAGCCTGTCTTGCAGCCCGGTCAAAAGAGCGGATAGCTCCACGAAAGCAGTTTCGTAGTCCATATTAAGGTCCTCCTTATAGGATTGCGGCGCGAACTAGCCAAAAAATAAAAGTCATAGATATAAGACAGCGTCTTGACTATAAATGCGCGAACGTTTCGGATTTCGTTTTTTGCCTAAAAAATAAAAATTCGTTCGAATATTTTTGAGGAACCGCCCAGATAAAGTTCTGGCGTACACGGCTTGATACCGGACCTTGGTCTAGACCGAGAAATTCTTGGCCCGCTCTGTCGCGAAGGCGAGTTGTTTAGAACTGCGGCGCTTTCAGAATCCATTGTTCCACTTTCGAGAGATGATGGTCGCGTCAACTTGATCGACTCACCTACTCCGGGTCATTATTCGTTTTCCTTCAATCTCCCAAAAGCTTGTTGATATGCAGGATCATCGCATCCCGGGACTTGTCGTAGTCTTCACTGATCGGCGGGACGTCCGTCCATCGCTCGACCTGGACAAGCGTGCCGTAACCGTCCGGTAAATCGCAAAACGCAGCGACCCATGACGCTTCCGCAATATCGTCTTTTGTTAGAATCTTTGGCTTCGGTTCGCCGGGTGTTAAGCCTTCGTTTGCCAAACCATCAATTATAAAATGCGGGATCTCGTCATCGGGATCAGTTCCGCGAGAGATCGATCTCACGTCTAGATTTCTCTCACGAGCAAGCCGATTGAAATGGGCCGCGGCGACGACGCTTTTAGCCGAACCGTGTTCGCATACGAATAGCACCAACTGTTTATTTTTCATGCTTTATCACTGGGTCTGATAGTTAATGTTGACCCTGGTTCCGAATCCTTGTCCGTATAGCCTAAATGCGCGCTCTACGGCCGCGATGCCTATTCGATCCCCAATAGCTGAGCCACATTCTGGCGAGTCAACAATAAGGCGCCATCCATTTCCATATTTGTCTCAAGGTCGTTATTGTATAATTATAATATTGTAACTATTGTTACAATGTCAATCATCGTTACATTGTGATATGAAGGCTAAAGATGCACAGGAGTGGATACTGCTCGTTCACCAGCTTCCCCAAAAGCCGAGCAAGTTCCGCGTTCGAACGTGGCGCAAGCTCCAAATCTTGGGGGCGGTGCCGATCAAAAATTCCGTCTATGTTCTCCCTTACAACGAAAAAACGAATGAGGACTTTCAATGGCTCAGGCAGGAGATAGAATCTTCCGGCGGCGAAGCGAATCTGTTTCGCGCCGGCTCGGTCGAAGGGGCAACCGATCGGGAAATTATCGAACTTTTCCGTAAAGAGCGTGACGAAGACTACACAAAACTCATCTCCGAATTTGAAGATCTCAGTGGGGCGGCCCGCGAACAAGCAAAGGGCAATTCACTTTCGGTAGGCAAACTCGCCCAGTATCAGAGCGAATTGAGCAAACTGCGGCAAGAATTGGACCGTGTGACGGCGACCGATTTCTTCCAGGCACCTCAGCGTCGAAAAGCGCAAGATGCTTTCGAAAAATGCCGCCGCGAACTCCAGACAACGGAAAGCAAAAACCGCAAGGGATCAGCAAATAGAAATGATTCGGCCCGGCTGAAGATCGTCGATTATCAGAACCGTCGGTGGGCGACCAGAAAGGATCCGCACATTGACCGCCTCGCCTCCGGCTGGCTCATCCGACGCTTTATCGACAAGCGTCCTCGTTTCCATTTCATTTCCGAAGGCGAGCGGATGGTGAACACCCTTACTTTCGACATGACTGAAGGCGATTTCACACACAGGGGCGAAGACTGCACCTTCGAGACTATAATTAAGTGTTTTGGTCTGGAAACCGATCGAGCTCTTTGCCAGATCGCCGAGATAGTTCACGACATTGACCTTAAAGACGACAAATTCAACCGTCCTGAGGCAAGCGGCGTCAACGTGGTGATCATGGGGCTCGCTATCGTCTATGCTGACGACGGCGAACGCCTCAAGCAGTCCTTTCCAGTTTTCGATGCTCTGTACGAACTTTTCATAAAGGATCGGAACGTGCAGGTTGTCAAGAAGCGAGGGAGAAAACAAAGTGATGGAACCAAGTGAGCCTGCAGCGGCTGATCCGTCCTTGGAGAACGGCGAATCTGAAACACTAGTCTCAAGAGAGGACTCCGTGCGTCGTATCTTGTTCGCCGAAGCCTTTCGCTTTTGGGTCAAGCTGGGGTTTATTTCATTTGGCGGTCCGGCCGGACAGATCGCCATCATGCACAAGGAACTGGTGGATAGGCGGCGGTGGCTCTCCGACGAACGTTTTTTGCATGCTCTGAATTACTGCATGCTGCTGCCCGGACCAGAGGCGCAGCAGCTTGCGATCTACATCGGTTGGCTGATGCATCGGACATGGGGCGGGGTCGTTGCCGGGTTCTTCTTCGTATTTCCTTCAGTCTTTATTCTCCTGATCCTTTCCTACATTTACGCTGCCTACGGCAACGTGCCGGCCGTGGCAGGCGTACTGGCCGGTTTCAAGCCTATCGTTGTGGCAATCGTTGTCGAGGCGGTTGTGAAAATCGGGGGCAAAGCCCTCAAGCGCTCCGTACATTATGTGATCGCCGCGTCAGCGTTCATTTCGATTTATTTTCTGCACATTCCTTTTCCTCTGATCGTACTGGCCGCGGCACTGATAGGTTTAGCGGGTATCAGGTTTTTACCGCACATCTTCGCTGCCCAAACGAAAAACAACAAAGACTCCAAACAAAACAGCGAAACGGATATCGGTGTGGTCAGTGAGGTTCCGCTTGTTATCAGGGATGACGCTGCTCCACCACCGCACACGGTTCCAAACAAATCACGGATTTTCAAGATTCTTGGAGTCGGCTTGGCTCTGTGGCTTGTGCCTTTCGCACTGATCGGATCGTGGAATGGATGGGACAGTTTGCATGCGCAGGAATATCGCTTTTTCACTCAAGCGGCGCTCGTTACCTTTGGGGGTGCATATGCGGTGCTGGCCTATGTTTCGCAGGCGGCGGCCGGCAGTTTCGCTTGGATCACACAATCACAGGCGGTCGATGGACTCGCGTTGGCCGAGACGACTCCTGGGCCGTTGATCATGGTCTTGCAGTTCATCGGTTTCATGGCGGCTTGGAATAATCCGGTCGGCGGAATGAGTCCGGCTCAAAGCGGGATCATCGGCGCTTTAATAACGACCTACGTGACCTTTCTTCCCTCGTTTCTCTTTATCTTTATCGGTGCACCGTATATCGAGTCGTTACGCAATAACCGGAATCTGACCGGGGCTCTTTCTGGTGTCACGGCGGCTGTCGTCGGCGTTGTTCTAAATCTAGCGCTGGTTTTCGGAGTGGCTGTAGTCTTCCCGAATGGATATGGCGGAAATACCGAATGGTTTTCAGCCGTGATGAGCATCGCGGCCTTCGTCGCACTCTACAAATTCAAAGCAGACGTACTGCTGGTTGTTTTGATAGGTGGCCTGATCGGATTCGCAAAGAATTTTCTTATGTGAGCGGATTAGTCGCTGCGAATACTTCCTCCTTATCGAGCCGTTTAACAGCTTCAAGCATCAGTTTCTCATCCGTTTGAGCATATACCGTTGTGATGCTCATATCTGAATGAGCAAACAGGTTCTGAACGATGAGCGGATTCGTGTTTCGTCGGATCAGCTCGCTGGCAAAGTAACTTCTAAGATCGTGGAAGTGATAATTCTCCTCTCTGGTTCCTCCGCGTTTGTTAATTCCTGCGTTGCGAAGAGCTGTATAC
>JABFSB010000016.1 GCA_013140875.1 Acidobacteriota bacterium | reverse complement strand
TATCTAAACCGTGAACCTGAGAGTATTTGTTTTTCTTACAACTACTACGGCAAGCCATCATTGCCGAACGAAAAATTTCCGATTCAGTTCAACGTTACGCATTCGCGTGACCTTGCATTGATTGCAGTCGCGCGTGAGCAGCAAGTTGGAATCGATGTCGAGTTTGTCGATCGGAACTTTCCCGTGATGAAAACCGCCTATCGGATATGTTCACCGAAGGTATTTGCTGAACTGCAAACTCTCAAACTTGATCAGCAAACAGCCGCCTTCTTTCAAAATTGGACACTTAAGGAGTCGTACCTTAAAGCCGTCGGCACCGGTTTTTCAAATCTTGAACGCCATCAGCTTGAACTGGATTATCCGACAGTATCAGATTATTCACCTTGGGCATTCAGGTTTGAGGACGGTCGAAATTGGACTTTCGTCAACTTGTCGGTCCGCCGCAACTACAAGGCGAGTATGGCCGTTGAGGGAAGAGTCGGCTCCGTAAGATATCGCAAGTGGGCTTTGGGGATCGCTTACGTTTCTCAAAAGTAATGTGTGGAATAGCTGGAATCTTTGGTGAATCCTGGAAACCCGACGACCTCGCGGCAATGGTAGCCTCCCAGTGTCACCGCGGACCCGACGGCGATGGGATTTATCTCGATCCTCGCCGGAAAGGAGGGCTAGGACACAACCGCCTAAGCATTCTGGATCTGTCGGCGGCCGGAAATCAGCCGATGGTGAGCCGGAATGGGAATCTGATCATCGTTTTGAACGGCGAGATCTATAACTATCTCGAACTAAAGAAAGAGCTTGAGTGCGAATACGTTTTTACAACACGGTCGGACACCGAAGTATTGCTGGCTGCATACCAGAAGTGGGGAGAACGTTGTTTAGAACACCTTGTCGGTATGTTCGCGTTTGTCGTATGGGACGAGAGTGAGAATTCGGCGTTTGCCGCCAGGGACCGTTTTGGCGTAAAACCACTTTACTATCATCAATCGGTTGATGGTACTTTGTCGATTTCGAGTGAAATAAAAGCGTTGCATGCAGTAGGAGTTTCGCGGACCCCCGACGAACAGACTTGGGCAAGCTATTTGTCGCACGGTCTTTACGACCATTCCGAAAAAACGTTTTGGAAGGATATTCATTCGCTGCCGGGAGGCCATTGTCTAACCTGGAGAGGCAATCGAGTTCAAATCAAAAAGTGGTACGACCTTGCCGAGAGGATCGGGGACGAATGTGACGATCGACCGGAGCTCGAGGTACAAAACGAATATTTCGAGCTGATGAAAGAAAGCGTAAAACTCCGCTTTCGGTCTGACGTTGCTGTCGGCATCAATCTAAGCGGTGGTCTCGATTCGTCCAGCCTCCTCGGTCTCGTTCATGAGGTGCAAGGGGCGGACAGCGACGTGACGGCGTTCACCTTTACTACAGGCGACCGCGTCTATGACGAACTTCAATGGGTCGAGCAGATGCTCGCACGAACAAAACACCCTCTCGTTATCGGCAGGCTTACGCCGGACGAAGTCCCCGCACTTGCCGAAAATGTTCAATACCATCAGGACGAGCCGTTTGGAGGGCTACCTACACTCGCATATGCGAAGCTTTTTCAAGCAGCAAAAGAAAATGGCGTGAAAGTGTTGCTGGACGGAAACGGCATGGACGAACAATGGGCCGGATACGATTATTATCAACCTCACTTGAATGGCACGGAACCCAGATTGATACAGGGCATAAAAGAAACACCGGTCAGGCCGGATTGCCTCAACAACGAGTTTCGTAACCTGGCGAAACCAATTCTATTACCGGATATTTTTCGCGATCGACTCCGAAATCTTCAGTACCGAGACACAAGGTTCACCAAGCTCCCGCGTGCGATGCGTTTTAATGATCGCATTTCTATGCGGTCGTCGACCGAGCTGAGAGAGCCGTTTCTCGATCACCGACTGTTCGAGCTTGCGATGCGGCAATCCGCAAATCGCAAAATCAATGGTGGAGTTCGAAAAAAGATGCTTCGAGAAATATCGCGACGTTTCCTGCCCCGCTCAGTCTCCGCGGCGCCCAAAAGAGCGGTGCAGACGCCGCAACGCGAATGGCTGCGAGGCCCGCTGCAAGACTGGACGATCGGACGGATAGATATAGCGATTGCGGGGCAATATGGTTCCTATCTCGACAAGAAAAAAGTAAAAGAAGCGCTCGACGCATATTTTCGCGGTGAATCCGACAACAGTTTCTATATTTGGCAATGGATCAGCATGGGCCTGCATACAAGCGTCAGAAAAGCCGTAAATAAGTAATGAATTTGAGCAAGCATCCCGCAATTCAGGTAGAAGGACTCGGAAAACAATATCGGATCGGGCAAACGAAGAGGAGTCACGACACTCTTCGGGACTCGATAATGCATGGATTTTCCGATCTCTTCCGTCGTTCCAGGCTGAAAACAAATGGAAATGGCAAGAATGGAAATTCGAACAAGTTCTGGGCCCTACGGAACTTGTCATTCGAGATAAAACCAGGCGAAATCGTCGGAATAGTCGGCAGGAATGGCGCAGGCAAAAGCACTCTTCTCAAGACACTCGCAAGAATCACTGAACCGACCGAAGGGTACATTGATATTTTTGGACGAGTCGGTTCTTTGCTTGAAGTTGGCACAGGGTTTCACCAGGAACTGACTGGACGAGAAAATGTTTTTCTTAGCGGCTCAATCCTTGGCATGAAAAAGGCAGAGATTAACCGACACTTTGACGAGATAGTTGATTTTTCGGAGGTTGAGAAATTTATCGACATGCCCGTAAAACACTACTCGAGCGGTATGTATTTGAGGCTGGCGTTCGGTGTGGCGGCCTTTTTGCAGCCGGAGATACTTCTCGTCGACGAAGTGCTTGCAGTCGGTGACGCGGTGTTTCAGAAAAAGTGTCTTGGGAAAATGGGCGATGTTTCAAAACAAGGACGAACGGTTTTGTTTGTCAGCCATAATATGGGCGCTATCCAGGAGTTGTGTCAACGCGGCATTCTACTTGAATCCGGGCGAATCGTCTTCGACGGAAGTGCCGTCGCCTGCGTAAGCGAATACTACACCAGAACCAGCTCTTCAAGTTACGAGGAAGAAAAACAGGATGCCGGTCACCCATTGGAGGTAACTGGACTTAGAGTAAACCAAAGCCTGGATGCAATAGTCGAGTCGGGAAAAGATTTTCAGGTTAGTTTGACTGTCAAAGGAAGGGATATTAAGAATCCGAGAATGTTTCTAATTCTCGAAAATATTCTCGGGCAGTCTCTCGTTCATAGCCAGATTTTCAGTAGGGAAATTGGATTGGATCAGATTGACGGAAATTACATTCTTAGCTTATCGATTCCGGCTCTGTGGCTATCGCCCGGCATCTATTCGATGTATTTCAAAGTCATAGCTAACTCTGTTGAATGGGAAGGAAGAGTTAATTCGGAAAGACTGATGATCGAGGTCCGCGGTGAGATGGAGAATACGGGTAAGGCCGTCTTACATCCCGACGTGAAATGGCAGGTCGAGTCGCGGTCAGCAGAGTTAGTGCAGCTTTAGACGTTCCGGGTGGACAGAATCGGTCGGAGGGCAAAAAAGGATGAATGGCAAGCTAAGATCGGTGGTCAGATCTCTGCGGGATTACGAGTTTATCTGGAGGTACGGTTTTAACTTTTCACCGTCGTTCAAGTACTGGGTCAGCCCAACTAACAAACTTGGCGAAATTGAAAAGAAAGTTCTGAATGACCTCAACCGGGACGGAATTGCGATTACGTCGGTCGATGGTCTGCTCACTGAGGCCTCTGGCTTTAACGAATTAGGTTCCGCCGTAGAGGGCCTGCTTTTGTCTCGAAAAGATGAGATTGCCGCGCTAGCGTCAAGCGCGACCGATACCACAAAAATTGGTAGTAAGACTTTTAATCTGGAACTGTTAGGAAGCGAACTGACGTTCGATTCGTCAGATATATTTTCTTGCTTTGCCATTAGTCCCGCATTGCTGAATATAGCGAATGCTTACCTACGAATGTACGCGCAGCTTCGCTATTACAACGTCTGGTACACATTTGCCACAAACACGGCGGCCCGCGAATCACAGCTTTGGCATTTCGACCGTGAAGACCAATATATTTTGAAGGTCTTTATTTACTTGAAAGATGTTGATATCGGGACCGGCCCATTTACCTACGCCCCTGGCACACATAGGAAAGGTCTCCATTGGAACAAGAAGCCGGAATCTTTCACGGAAAATAACGTTTTCCGTACGACCGATGAACAAATGAATGCTGTTATTCCGCAGGAAAAATGGATCCGGGCGACTGGGAAAAAGGGCACCGTCGTGTTTGCCGATACCCGCGGGTATCACAAGGGCGGTGAGGCCCGCAAAGATGATCGGTTGATGTACACGTGCATGTTCACCTCGCCAGCGTCCGACTCGAAACGCCTCCTGAACTACCAGTCGTCGAACACGATTCAGCACCTGGACAAAAAGCAACGACTCGCGCTGAGTATCAGATAGTAATGATCATAGATGCGATGACCGATTTTGATATAGCTCCGTGTCTTACTAAGGGCCCACTTGCCGAAAGCGGATTGGAGTTCACCAATGCCGCGCGAAACCTGGGCGACCATCCTTTTGCTTCCGTTCTGCGGGCGTGGTGCATTCCTTCATTGTTCACAAGGATGGAGCAGCTTTTGGAACGCGGTGATGATCCTGTCGACGGAACGAATTCGGCCCTCTGCGATTTGGCTGGATTTCTGTCGCTGGCCAATTCCTCTGGATTCAAATCGATCAAGACAAATGGAAATCTACCCGTTCCAGGTGAGAATGCTGTCGAGGATGCGGATGTAAAGGAAGTAACCGGCGACCATTACGGAAATTTGTTCAGAGGCTTTTCATCGCAATCGTATTGGGATGAACCTGCAAAACTGCTGGAACAAAGACTAACGCGGAATGGCATCCCGCTATCTGAGATTCAGAACAAGTCTGTTCTGGATTCAGGATGCGGCGGAGGAAGATATTCGGCCGCGTGGCGGCTTCTTGGCGCGGCGCCAGTGGTCGGCGTCGATATTTCGTCTATTAATATTGAAGACGCGGCTCGACGTGCCGAGCTGGGAAATCTTGAAGATATCTTCTATAAGCAGGGCAACGTACTCGACCTGCTTTTTGACGATGACGAATTCGACATTGTTTTTTCGAACGGTGTGCTCCATCACACTACGGATTGGGAAAAAGGAATTGCCGAACTGATGCGGGTTTTGAAGCCTGGCGGCTGGGGATGGCTGTACTTGATAGAAAACCCTGGCGGCGTGTTTTGGGACGTGATCGAAATTTTAAGAGTTGTTATGAAGGACGAAGACAAGTCCACATCCAGAGCAGCCTTGCAGCAAATAAATTTGTCTGCCAACCGTATATTTTACATGCTCGATCACGTCATGGTGCCGATCAATCTAAGACTCTCACCATCTGAAATTGAAGGTTGCTTGCATTCGTGTGGTGCGGTAAATGTTCGTCGCCTTCAACGTGGCGCCGACATTGACCGGATCGAGCATATTTTTCAAGGTGAACAGTACGCCGAACAAAGATTTGGCATTGGAGAAAATCGTTATGTTTTCTCGAAACCGAAACAATAGCCAAAACCTTATGAGAACGGTGCAGAAGTGCTGAACGCAAAACAACTCGCGTACGCTCAACCGCCCTCGATCGATCGGCTCGGAAACCGTCGAAGTCGAGCTTTCAGTGAGTTCAAGTTCACGTTGCTGATGAGTTTAGCTCATCTCCCGTTGGGCGTTTTACTTTATAACGCCGGACCGCTCGCAATTCTTCATCCGATCGCCACCTTTTCGCTTGGAGTCGTTTGGGCGTTTCAAAAACGAACTAAACTTGATCGGGTCGCGCTCACGGTCGCTTATTTGATCGGAGCCGAAGTGCTCTGGAGAATGGCTAAAGTACCCGTACCCTGGGAGTTCGGAAAATATGGCTCGGCCGCCATAATATGTATCGCGCTGTTGAATCGGCGGCTGTATAAGCTCCCCCAATTACCGTTAATCTATTTTGTCGCGCTGATTCCCGCATGCATATTTCCGATGTTTGAGTTCAGTTTAAGCGAAGCTCGGGAGCGTATCAGCTTCACGCTCTCCGGTCCGCTGCTCCTAGCTGCGAGTTGTTGGTTCTTTTCGAATGTCAAAACAACCCCGCTGCGTATCCGAAGGCTGATGTTAGCTATCCTTATTCCGCTTTTGAGCGTCGCCTTTGCAACTTTTTTTTACACAGTAACGGCCGAGCAGATACACTTCGATACCGAATCGAATTTCGCTACAAGTGGCGGATTCGGTCCGAATCAGGTCTCCTCGATGCTCGGTCTGGGGGTTTTCGTTGCTGCTTGTTGTCTGGCTAGTTTCAAGCTTGATCTGAAGTTTAAGATCCTGCTAGGTATTGCGGCCGTTTTTTTTGCGACGCAGAGCGTGTTGACATTTTCTCGCGGCGGCATTTACGCTGCAGTCGGCGGGTCGCTAGCGCTCTTGTTTTTCCAGTTTAGGAATGTAGCGGAAGGAACGAAGCGCCTGATACCGATTCTCATCCTTTCAACTCTTTTTATATGGTTTGTTTTCCCGGCCCTCGATAATTTTACAGGCGGTAAACTTCAAGAGCGCTTCGATGATGCAGGTACTTCCAACCGTGTCGAGATTGCGCAATCCGATTTTGAATTGTTTTTCGAGTATCCGCTTACCGGCGTAGGTGTAGCGTTGGCCGACGAGTATAGAAGGCGGATACTCGGCTCGGGTGCTGGCAGCCATACGGAATTCTCCAGACTTATTTCAGAACATGGGATCTTAGGAATAGGGGCTCTGATGGCACTTGTCGCGATGGTGTTTATCAACCTCAGAAGGCAGCGCTCAACATTAGGCCGCGCTATGGTCGCCGGAATTTCGGTTTGGTGTGTTTTGTTCATGATCAACGCGGGAATGCGCCTGGCGGCCCCGTCCTTTTTGTGGGGTCTGACATTTGTAACAATCGTCAACTATCGCTTTCGTCCACGAGTGCAAACCTTGGGGGCTAAATGAGAGAAAAAGGCGTCACAACATCTGGAAGGAATCCGATGGTTTCCATAATCATGCCGGTTCGGAATGAAGCTCTATTTATCGGGAGAAGCCTGGGAGCGTTACTTCGGCAAACTTATCCAGGGGAATTGATGGAGGTCATTGTGGCTGACGGAATGTCGACCGACTCTACCCGCGAAACTATTAAAGAACTCGCCGGGAACTCCGAGATTCCGATCTTTATTGTCGAGAACCCCAAGTTGATCGCTCCCACCGGACTAAATCGGGCCTTACAGAAAGCAAGCGGCGACATAGTTATACGTGTTGACGGTCATTGCGAAGTGGATTCCAGGTTTGTAGAAAACTGTGTAGTACTTCTGCAATCTGGTGCGGCGGACGGAGTTGGAGGGCCGATTGAAACGGTAGGCGACAGTCGCCGGGCGAATGCTATTGCTCTTGCGATGAGTTCTACTTTTGGAGTGGGCGGTTCGGCGTTCCGGACGATCGATGATCGCGAAATTTACACGGATACGGTCGCTTTTCCAGGATACACAAGAGAGATCCTCGTAAGGGCAGGAGCTTTTAATGAAGAACTGGTACGGAATCAGGACGACGAATACAATTACAGGATACGCAAACTCGGCGGAAGGATCTTGCTATCACCGAGCATTCGGTCACGTTATTACAGCCGAAGCAGCTTTAAATCCCTCTTGCGGCAGTATTTCGAATACGGCTATTGGAAGGTAAGAATTCTGCAATTACACCCGGGACAAATGAGTTTCCGACAGTTTGTTCCGTTTATTTTTGTCGTAACGCTAATTTTGCTCTCCCTACTCGCGACCTTTTCCGTCACCGGCAGGTGGGGGCTGCTTTTATTGGCAGGAAGCTACCTGTTGACCAATTTCGCGGCCGCCCTTTACACGGCCCGCAGCAAAGTAAGTACGGTGCCGCTATTGTCTTTGAGTTATCTGATACTCCACATTTCGTACGGTTTTGGATCGCTTGTTGGTCTGATTTCTTTTAGAAGTCGATGGGGGCACGGTGTCGAGAAAGTTGAGAGCGTACAAACAATTTGCAGCGAAAAATAGAGTTTTTGACGGCTTTTGTGAGGCTACCCTAGTGTTGCGTCACCTTTGACTAGTGGTCAGGATCCAATCCCGCTTTTATGCATGATACCCAATACCCCGAAGATTCTTTCGAAGGAAAAATGAAGTTTCCCTCTTACGCTAAGAATTTGACCACTAGCAGCCTGTTCGTCGCGATTAAGGAACATCTATATTCCGATTTGAATGGTGAAGCCGTGATTTTGAGCACAAAAAACGGAAAATACTACGGCTTGAATCAGGTAGGCCGGAGTATTTGGAAGGCGATCAAAAATCCTACAAACCTTGAAGAGATTCAGACCAGGGTAATGGACGAATACGAGGTCGATAATGAAACTTGCAATCGCGAAGTTTCGTCGTTTCTTAAGACGATGTGGAGTGAAGGACTTATAGAGGTTCTTGATGAAAAGACTGTATAGGATTTTCCTGATGCCTTACCCGGAGAAGAAACTTCTCGCCCAGTCACTGTTGCTTATCCTCGCCGTTCGAACTGCTTTGTGGATTTTACCGTTCAATTTACTAAACAGGTGGCTCAAAGGCGCGTCCCCGGTTGCGAATAAAGCAGCAGACTGGGACACGATCAAACGCGTTGTCGGGTCCGTCAGGTCGGTCAGTCGTCTGGTACCGTATGCAACGTGTTTGACTCAGGCCTTAGCAACCCGCGTTCTTTTAAGAATGGTCGGACAGTCGTCCGATCTTAGGATCGGTGTTGAAAGAGACCAGAATGAGAAATTTGGTGCTCACGCATGGATTGAAGTGGATGGACGGATCGTCATTGGGAAGCTGCCGCATCACCGTCGTTTTGCGGTTCTGAATTCGAACTAACTTTGTGAGTGCTTTAACGGCGATCTATCGTCCGAACAAAAAACCAGTCGAGCCCGAAGAGATGCAAAAAATGCTCGATTGCCTTAAACATCGTGGCACCGACGACCGGGGATTGCATATCGAAAACCACGTTGGATTGGGTCACCGCATGAGGTGGGTGACACCAGAATCCGTTTACGAAAAACTGCCTGCTAGTGGCCGGAAAAGCTCGGCCGTCGTTACAAGCGACGCACGCATAGATAATCGTGATGATCTCATCGAGCAGCTATTTTCTGACTCACGCAGAAGTGCTGAGATAACGGACAGCGAGATCATTTTGCGGGCGTACGATAAGTGGGGCGAAAGCTGTGCCACGAAACTTCTTGGAGACTTTGTCTTCGTAATTTGGGATGCGAAGTTGCAAAAGCTTTTCTGCGCCAGGGATTCGATGGGCGTAAAGCATTTTTATTATTACTACAAGCCGAATGCCCTATTTGCTATTGCGTCCGAGGTCAAAGCTCTATTTTGCCTTCCCGAAATTCCTAAGCGGCTCGACGAAACCTATATCGGTGACATACTTATTCTTAACCATCAAGATAAGGAAGACACCCCGTATGAAGGTATCAAAAGACTTCCCGCCAACAACGCTTTAAGGATTGACGAAAATGGCCTGAAAGTATGGCAGTACTGGTACCCCTCGTCGAAATCAAAGAACCGTTTTCGAACCAGCGACAATTACGAAGAGGAGTTCCGAGCTACGTTTGCCGAGGCAGTCAGGTGTCGTCTGAGGAGTATAAACCTGACCGGCTCATTGCTCAGCGGAGGATTGGATTCGTCGTCCATTTCATGTGTCGCCAGTCGTCACCTGGAACAAGCCGGCAGGCCGCCGCTCGAAACATTCTCAGCCGTATTTCCATCCATAGCCAAGGTCGACCCTCGGATCGATGAACGGCATTTTATCGATTCCGTCGTTGGACACATTAGATGTAACCAAAATTTTGTCGAAGCGGATGCCTTTAGTCCATTTCAAGATATGGACAAGCTGCACTGGCACGCGGATCACCCGATCGCCGCCCCAAACGTTTTTATGGACTGGGCCTTATTCAAGGCTGCGAAGCAACGGAACGTCGGTGTCCTGCTAAGTGGGTTTGATGGAGACTCAACCGTCTCTTACGGGTACGAAGCATTTCGTTCTCTTGCAAGACAAGGGCGTTGGTGGAGTCTTTTCCGGGATGCGGCCGCGTTAAATAAGAATATGCCGGGCAAACATCATAGCTTCAAGAAGCTCGTTTGGAATCAGGGCTTCGCCGAAGCCGCCCCCGAGTTCGTACGTCAAATTTGGCGGGTCGCACATGGAAGGCCACGAGAGCTTGAGAAGGTTTCAACACTGCCGTCATCCATGAAATACCATTACGAATCGGTTAACCCGGACTTCCCCGGCAAGAAGGATTTAGAAGACCGTTATTTTGAAGCTTTGTCGAAAACGCATCCTGAAACGGTCGGTCCTTCGGAAGCTCATTGGAACGCACTGTGTAGCGGAATATTCGCGTTTGCCCTCGAATCGTTCGAAAAAATGGCCGCCGGATTTGAAATAGATGCCCGATTCCCCTTTTTCGACCGAAGACTCATTGAATTCTGCATATCGCTGCCAGCGGATCAGAAAGTCCGGAAGGGATGGACACGGTCCATTTTTCGTCGGGCGATGAACAACATTCTGCCGAGCGACGTACAGTGGCGGACCAACAAGGCGAATATTGGCCTGAGCTATAAGATAAATATGATCAAATATGGTAGCGATCAGGTCGAAGATACTTTATTTGGTTCTACCGGTTTGCTCGAAAAATTCATTAGTAAAGAAACCTTGGCAGCGGCCTACCAGCGATATCGTGCCGACCCGTTGAGACATGGTCAGGAAGCTCTGCTTCTTATTTCGACCGTCTATTTATCCAGTTGGTTACGCCAGTCATTCGAGAGCGGCCCTGGTTGATTGAAAAAGTATAGTTTTGTCAATTGACATCCGTTGTTGTTAGCGAAAGGCCCACTGAATCATAGACAAACTAGTTTTGGCGGGTTTCTTCTGCGTTATCAGCCGTGGTCTTTTCGGATCACGTAATTTTCGACAAAGGAGGTGACGATGGAAATAAATGAAGCTTGGGTTCAAAAGAAGCCTTGGGAACCACCGAATCTGGTGATTTTCGGCGATATTAATTCTTTGACCCAACAAATAAAACCTAAACATCTTGGGGACGCCGATGATTTTGCGACGAACCCGGGTGTATCAACAGCGCCATAATATGGCGCATAGCATAAGTAGTTCCGGTACCGTTGGGACCGGAACTACTTGCTACGAGAGTTTTCGTTTCGTGCATGGTTTTGAGACCGATTTTCACTTTGCCACTTGGATTTGATGGAAGGAACGCAGTCTAAATATTTTTACAAGGCATACGGACTTGGAATTCACTCCGATTTTGCGTTGTCCGACTTGGTACTTAGCCAGTCTGGCGCTACGGACGTAAGGATCCGCTTGGGAAAATTGGATGAGTCTTTTCTGCAAGCCAAGTTGAACGGCGGGATCACACGAAGCGGTTATGGAGCTACCGCCCGAGCATCCGCTGAGGCGGTCGCGTTTCATTGGCATGGCATCGGAACGGCCTTTGTTCGCGGAGGCCGCGATGTAATCGTCGAGCCGGCGGAGGGAATCGATGAACGTGATCTGTCCCCTTACATCAATGGGTCGATCCTGGCAGTCCTGTTGCACCAGCGAGGTTTGATGGTGCTGCACGCAAGTGCCGTTGTTTTGAACGGACAGGCTGTCGCATTCCTTGGCGACAAGGGGGCCGGTAAATCGACTTTTGCCGCGTTTCTGCAGAACCGCGGACATACTTTGTTAACGGATGATCTGGTACCGGTGAAATTCACTGACGACAGGGCGTTCGCCGTTCCCGGCTTTCCGCGGATAAGGCTTTGGGCGGATTCAGTGACTTCCATTGGAGTCGATCCACAAACGTTGCCAACGATAAATAGTCTTGTAAACAAGCATTCGTACGGTTGTCCAGATCGATTTTCCGAAGATCCGGTCGAGATAAACCGACTGTATGTTTTGGCTGAGGACGAGGAAATTAATATACAAAAATTAGATCCTAAGGAATCTTTCATCGAAATAGTCCGAAATTGCTATCTTAGCCGCTATACAGACGCTACCGGACAAACCGTCAGTCACTTTGGAAACTGCGTGGCTTTGGCAGGCTCGGTACCCGTATTTAGATTAACGAGACCGCATGATTTTACCGCACTGCCCGATGTGTCTTCGATGGTTGAAAACCACTTATGACTATTCGCCCGGTGTAAGACCTACGAATTCTTCTAAATCTTGAACGATCTGAATCAAATATTTTCCTATCCCCGGCAATGGAAGCGTGCGTTGTGGCTGGTCTGGGAAGCTTCACCAGGTTATACATCCGGGTGGGCCTTACTTTTGCTTTTCCAGGGACTTCATCCGGTCCTGCTGGCATACCTGACAAAGCTGACTATCGACAGTGTAGTTTCGGCGAAGAATGCCGGTGGTGATTGGTCGCAGATAACTAACGCGTTGTGGTTTCTGGGAACGATCGGCGTTCTGCTCCTCGCCGCCGAAGTCTTTCAAAATGCCGCCGCATGGCTGCGTACGGCACAGGCTGAAACATTTAGCGATTTTCTCGCGGACCGGATCCACAAGAAAGCATCCGAGATAGACCTCGCTTTCTACGAATCTCCGGAATATCACGATCTGCTGGAACAAACGCGCGGAGATTCAAGTTCCAAGCCTTTGGGTCTTCTTGAAAGTCTCGGAAGCATTGGTCAGCATTCGATTTCTATTGTCGGGTTGTGTATTTTGTTATTCGCATACGCTTGGTGGCTTCCTCTGGTTCTGATCTTAGGAGCGCTGCCGGCACTTTGGATAACTCTTCACACCGACCGCGAATATCATCGCTGGTGGAAATCCACCGCAGACCAACGTCGCTGGACCGCTTACTATGATGCAATGGTGACTCATCCTAATGCCGCCGCTGAAGTGCGGCTGTTCGATTTGAGCTCCCATTTTCGGGAGAAGTATCGGTCGCTCCGCGCACGGCTTAGACATCAAAAACTCCGTCGCCTTCAAAAGCAAGGTTACGGCAAGGTGCTTGCGGCATCGATCGCATTGATAACGGCTGGCGGCGCGACGGCGTGGATGGCCGTGCAGGTCCTTTACAATTTGGCAACTCTGGGCGATCTTGGCGTCTTCTATCAAGTGTTCTTTAAAGGACAGAATTCTATGTCTGGCCTGCTATTAAGCGTCGGCAAAGCGTTGAATAGCAGCTTGTATTTAGAGAATTTGTTTGCATTTCTGGATCTAAAGCCGAATATCGTTTCAGGAGACGATCCGCGTGCACCCCTGCGGGACCTGGAAAAAGGTATCAGTTTCAAGTCCGTTTCATTCACATATCCGGGATCGGCGGTTCCGGTAATCAAGGATCTCGATTTGTTTATTCCGGCTGGAAGTGTCGTAGCATTGGTGGGCGTCAACGGAGCGGGCAAAAGTACGTTGATCAAATTGTTGAATCGGCTTTACGACCCGACGGCCGGGTCGATTGAATTCGACGGTATTGATTTGCGGAAATTCGACGCAAGACACCTTAGACGGATGATGTCCGTGCTGTCTCAATTCCCAATGCAGTTTCATGCCTTGGCCCGGGAGAACATTGCCCTCGGTGACCTGGATAAAGAAGCTCTGGAACAAGAAATCATTGCGGCCGCCCGCGGGGCCGGGGCCCATGGCTTCATCATGGGACTTCCTGAACAGTACGACACGCTACTGGGTAAATGGTTTGTGAAGGGTGCGGAGCTCAGCGGCGGACAGTGGCAGCGGCTCGCGTTAGCAAGAGCATATTTTCGTCGTGCTCCGGTCGTCATTCTCGATGAACCGACAAGCTTTATGGACCCTTGGTCTGAAGTGGATTGGTTTGACAGGTTCAGAGAAATGGTAGCCGGAAAGTCCGGGATCGTGATTACCCACCGTTTAACAATTGCAATGCGTGCCGACATAATCCATGTAATCGATCAAGGAAGAATAATAGAATCAGGCACTCACCGGGAGCTTCTCGAACGAAATGGTTTTTATTCCGCGTCCTGGAAAGCACAAATGCGGACGGCGGAGGAGAACCAAACGCCCACTGCGCCGTTGGCTGTAGTCAGCAATGGATGGTTCTCGCAAAAGACCGAAACGGTCGACACCCTGGTCTGATTCATCATAACGGCTGGATAGAAGTTATAAGCCTTGTACCAGGCAGACTCGTGCTAATGACCGATCAATCAAATATCTCGAAACACGATCTCGAAAACCAGTTACTGATCGAATGTTCGCAGAGCCTTAGGAATTCCGCGCGGACCGACAAGATCTCACGTTTTCTTGAGCATACCCTGGATTGGAAATACATTCTGGCGGTATCAAGAAAAAATGCTGTATTTCCGCTTGTCGGGCGCAATCTCATACAGAATTTCAGTCATTCATTGCCGTCCGCTACAAGAGATGTTTTGAACAAGCATCTTCACGCACAGTCGCAACGAAACATGTTTTTGACGGGAAAGCTGCTTGAAATCGTAAAAGCATTCGAAGCAAGCGATGTATCCATCCTCCCCTTCAAAGGGCCGCTCCTTGCGGTCCAGGCTTACGGCGATCTAAGTGCCCGGCAGTACGTCGATCTGGATATCCTCGTCCAACCCAAACAATTGGACGCGGCGATCCGGCTATTGCAGGATGAGGGCTATACCCCGATCAGCAATATCAGCTGGTTGAATAGGTCAAATTGGCATCTGCGGGACAAAAAAGACATTTATTTCCGAAGCAGTGATGGCCTGGTAAACGTCGAACTGCATTGGAAACTCTCGGGCTCACATTTCGCCTTGCCGTTCGAGATGAACGGGCTGTGGGCCAGACTGGAGAATTTCTGCCTAGCCAATGTAAATTTGAAAACGCTGCCTTTCGACGATTTGCTCATTTATCTCTGTCTGCATGGTTCAAGGCACGGTTGGGAACAATTCGGGTGGATCTGCGACGTAAACGAACTGATCGGGTCACGCCGTGTGATCGACTGGGAGAGGTTGATTGAAAAGGCCCGACAACTAGGTTGTGAAAATGTGCTTGGGCTTGGCCTGTACCTTGTACACTCATTTTTCGACCGCGAATTTTCTTTTCGCGAATGGCAAAAAGTCAAAAGCGACCAGATGTTCGTTACCTTCGCACAACGGATACACTCACAATTATTCACCGAAAGCCGTGTTGTAATGGGTCTTGGCGACCGCTATGCATATCATTTGAAGTTAAAGGAAGACCGGCGGGACAAGTGGAAGCTGCATTTACATTATATTCTCTGGTACCTAAGAATCATTTTCACGCCGAGAACGATTGACACAAACATATTCAATTTTCCGCGACGTCTTGAACCACTCTATTATCTTATGCGGCCATTAAGACTTTTTTACAATTACGCCTTAAGGTCCGGCAAAGGCGGCACGTCGCGGTAGAGCATCCATATAAACTAAATAAGAAAGTGAGTCGCCCTAAGGTTCTTTTTTTAACCTCTTCTCTTCTGGTTGATCGTGTACTGGTTCACACGAATCTGATCGAAACCCTTGCCCGCTATGGCGAACCCATCGTGTGGGCCGTTTCGCGCGGAGACGATCAAAACTCTTCGGTCTGGGAGAATAGCCTTGCGAGAGTTGAGGAATTTCCTTCTGTGGAACCGTTCAAAGCATTTCCTTACATATATCTGAGGCGTTTGAACGACTTTGTCTGGGATTACCGGTATCGAATCCCAACTCGCGTGAGTGTGAAACAGCACGTCCGGGACAAAGGTCTTCCGGCTTCGGTTCGCGCTATGAAACTCCCGGCCCTAGCCCTGGCGATGTGCCATGTCGAACAATTTCTGGAAGACCGCACCGAAAAACTACTTTTAACATATCCACGTTCCGTTGAAGCGGAAAGACGCCTGAGTGAAATCCGGCCATCGGTAATTGTTGTAACCGGGGCTTTTCAATTCGAGCAGCCGGCAATTTTCGCCGCCGCCAAAAAACTAGGCATTCCGACTCTTGCTTACATTCCGTCATGGGACAACATTACTACGAAAAACAGGATGGTTTTTAAGTACGACGGATACCTCGTTTGGTCGGAACAGACGAAAAAGGAACTGCACCAATACTACCCGGCTTCAAAAACCTCGCCGGTTTACGTGGTTGGGGCTCCGCAATTCGACATATTTTTCCAGAAAGAGTTTTACGAAACCCGAGCGGAGTTCTGCGCCACCCAGAATCTGAACCCGGATTTGCCGATTGTCCTTTATGCCATCGGTTCGCCGAACTTCTTGCAGGAACACCACGGCGCAATAGAAATGGCAAAAAGGATCGTCTCCGGCGAGTTGGGGGCGGTGCAAATGCTGGTCCGTCCCCATCCTATTCACGATAATGCTGCATTAAGCAAGGTTTTCGACAAGTATGGGACCCTCGTTCGATTGCAGCAGACGCATAACGCCGGAAAGGCAGTCGCGGAACGCACCCAGGACGAACGGCAGATTCGCGAGTGGATCAATACCTTTCGCCATGCCAATGTTCTCGTGAACCTTGCGTCGACCGTCACGGTTGATGCAGCCATTTTCGATTGTCCAGTGGTTAACCTGGATTTCGATCCGCAACCCGGTCAGGCCGACCAGAAATTGATTAAAGACATTAACCATCGATGGAACCATTTCAAGCCCGTCGCCGAGTCAGGCGGTGTTCGGCTAGTCGACAATTATGATGAGTTGGCCGCGGCGGTTCTACGTTATTTGCAGGATCCCACACTTGATCGTGAAGGCCGCTCTCGAATTGTCAGGCACGTCTGTGAATACGCGGATGGCAAATGCGGCCAACGCATGGCACAAGCCGTAGGCGATTTTGCCCGACTCGAGCCGCAAATTAACTCGATCGAGTCCAAGGCCGGGGCCTGGTTCGAAACAGTCGCGCAGATATAACCGCAAAATTAGGTTAGACGAAGGTCTGATTTTTTCACGCTATTTAGATTGATGGCTATTGTCAGTTCCAATTCGAATTTCAGAGTCGTAGCGTCAACCCAAGGCGAAAAACTTTCTTCCTCACAAATAATGCCGGAGAGGAGCTCGACCAATATTGCGTTCGTCATACCTCGCGGTGAGGTTATTCGCAATTTCGTTCACAGTGGAACTTTAGACGCCGTAGCGCACGAAGCAAGCGTCTCTCTTATCTCAGTTTCGTTCGATGACGAAATCAACCGATCATTAGAAGAAAAATACGGTGAGGTTTACCGGCTTAAAGAACTTCGTGAACGCTGGCTGGTCAGATTCGAACGCGAAATTCTAGAAACGGCGCACAATCGCTGGGTATGGTCTCCAGCCTCGCGTTCGCGGGTCCGTCTCCATGACGCGGCCGCCGTCACCATCAGACAAAAGTTCATTCGCGCGGCAAAGAAAGCTGTAAGTCGCCCGATCGCCAATCGGCTGGGCGTCAGCGCCTTGTCCAAAATCGAACGTGCTTCCAGCTTGGCTTTAAGGACGACGGACGAATATCTGAACCTGATGAAAAAACTCAAGCCGTCCCTAGTTTTCAACGGTTCGCAGGTTCACAGCCGGGTCGCTACGCAAGCAGTCCAGGCGGCACAATGGTTGAAAATTCCGACAGCGACGTTTATCTTCAGCTGGGACAATTTGACCTCGCAAGGCCGTATATTGTTGCCTTACGATTATTATCTGGTTTGGAACGAGCACTTAAAGACCGAGCTTTTGAAAATGTATCGACGGATTCGACCCGAACACGTTTTTGTAACCGGAACACCGCAGTTCGACTTTCATTTTCGCGAAGAGTTTTACCAAACGCGAGAGCAATTTTGTGCTGCGGTCGGGGCCGATCCGGAACGCCAAATAATTTATTACACGACTGGAATGGCTAACCATATGCCGGGCGAACCCGAATTGGTCGAGGGGATCGCCGACGTCCTACGCGAAATCGGCGGCGTAAAGCCTCCACAGCTTCTAGTACGTGTTTATCCGAAAGATCTGACAGACCGTTTCGAGCCTCTGAAAAAGGACCGACCAGATATTCTATTTCAAAAGACAGCTTGGGAAAAATCTTGGCTGACCCCGAAGTTCGAAGATTCTTTTGGGCTGATCAACGCGCTGCGCCATTGTGCGCTTGGTATCAATATTGCCTCGACCGTTTCGCTCGAACTATGCATGTTCGATAAGCCGGTGATTAACGTAGGCTACAATCCGAAAAGCGTGCCCGCCCGAGAACACCGCTTCGCTGATTTTTATCAGTTTGATCACTATCAGCCGCTTGTAGCCAGCGGCGCGGTTGAGGTAGCAGATAATCCGCTCCAGATGCGCGAGATGATTGACAACTATTTGATTCGACCGGAGCACCGGAAGAACGAGCGACAAGCCTTGATCGAAAGGATGTTTGGCTCGACGTTGGACGGAGGTTCGGCGCAGCGAGTAGCGAAAACGCTACTGAAGATCGCCGCTGCGCGAAATGGTGCGAAGGCATAATATGGAGCATTCGCAACCTAGAGTTTCAGTAGTCACTCCAACATTCCTTCGTCCGGCGGAAACGCTCGATCTGCTCGGAAATTTGGCAAAACAGACCCTGCTACCGTTTGAAGTAATATTGGTAGACGGGGCTCCGCCGGAAGAAATTTCAACGGAACATGCTGTTCGGCGGGTGTCCAACGACTTCCCCTTTCTGATTCACTACAGGCGAAAAGGAGGCGGCACTGCCATCCAGAGAAATTTCGGGATCGATCTGGCGAGCGGTGATTTCATCGCGCTGATCGACGACGATGTGCGGCTTCAAGAAAACTTTCTACAAACGATAATCGACGTTTTCAGATCCGGAATAGGTGAAAACGTCGATTATCGTTTGTAGAAAGTTTTCTTGAAGCCGCACATCGTCGT
>JABFSB010000117.1 GCA_013140875.1 Acidobacteriota bacterium | reverse complement strand
TATTTGACGCCTGGATCCGGCTTGAATTCGTAGGTCGTGACGACCGGCCCGGGCAAAATATGCATCACCTTTCCGGCGACGTTAAACTCGCTCGTTTTTTCAGACAGGTCGCGTGCAACCTGCTGCAGCTCGGCCGCTTTTTGTTCGATATGCGCGTCGGCCGGATGGAGAAAGTCGGTCGGCGGCAACGAGTATTCGCCGTAATTCGCCGCCCGCTTTTTCGGGGCCGGCAAATCGTCCGACTCGTCTTCTTCGCTCATATCCGGCAGGTCGAACTCGTCCAGGTCGGTCGTGCTCCGCTTCGGCTTGATCGGAACGTCGAGGAGGTCGTCATTCTTTGACGCGCGTTTTCCGTTCACTCGCGCCAGTCCGTCGAGATCGTTCGAAGCGATGGTGTCCGGAATGGTTTCATCGTCCTTCGGCTTGCCGGTATTGATGATCGTGGGAATCACCGGATCGGCCGTGGTTCGCCCCTCGGTCGGATCGGATACTGTTACGTAAGGTCCGGCCACCGAGCCGCCCGCCGCCGCTCCTTTTGCCTTTTGAAATATCGCTTCCGCCGTTTCGCCCACCGCGATAGTCGATGGCGGTTCGGCATTCAACTTTCCAACCCGTGCCACTTTTCGCTTTCCGCTGCGGGCAATGGCGCTGGCGTGCTGATCCGCCCGTGCCGCCTGGCGTTTCGATCGCCACTCGTTGAAGTGGACCATCAGATTTTCCCATGCCAACTCAAAGTGGCCGATCAGGCCGGCGAAGGAAACATTAGTGATAACCAGCGTAGACCCAATCAGAGTCGTGAACATCAAAATTCCGGCGCCGATCCGGCTCAAAAGATAAACCGCGTAATAAGAGAAAAAAGCTCCGACCAGCCCACCGTGCCAGCCGAACAGGCTTGAGATTCCCGCGACCGAGGCGACGAACAAAACAAAGCCGACAACACGGCTCGTCTTCGGCCGCAGGCTTGCCGATTTAAATACCCGCCACGCGATCAGGCCGAGCAACGCCGGCAGAAGATATGCCGTGATGCCCACCAGAGACATCAGAAGTTCGGCAAAATTCGCACCCACAACGCCGATCCAGTTCTGCACTTTTTGCGACGACGCCGTGTTGAACGTCGGATCGCTTTGATTGAACGAAACAAGGCAAAGGAACACGAGCACGGCGAAGGCCAGCAACGCGACCGCCAATACTTCGTTCGTCCGCGACGCGGGTTTTCTGCCGGCCGCACGTTTTTTCAAAAGCGTAGCGCCGTCATCGAGACAGAAGTTTATGCTGTCATCGTCGTAGGTCTTTTTGCAGGTCGGACAGGTTTTCATCCGGAAAAATTTAACGGGGGTTATTCGGTTTGTTGATTTCGATTTCCGAGCAATTAAGCAGAAGTTTAACAGGAAAGAGGCCGTCTGTGTACAGGAAACTTGAGTTTATTGCTTTGAAAACTCCGCGACCTCTGCGTCTTCCTTTCGCGCCCTCCGCGTTAAAAATCCGTTTCAACGCAGAGGGCGCCGAGAAAGACGCAGAGGTCGCAGAAAGAATGAAACCTACGCGGTCGCGATCGCACCTTTCTTAAAGAGCAAAAATTCTTTTATAAATTCATCGATCTCGCCGTCGAGGACGGCATCGACGTTGCCCTGTTCGTATTTGGTCCGGGTGTCTTTCACCAGTTTATACGGATGGAGAACGTAATTCCTGATCTGCGAACCGAACGAAATGTCCATTTTATTTGCTTCGAGATCGGCGGCATCGGCGCGGCGTTTCTCAAGTTCAAGCTCATAGAGTTTTGACCGCAGAACCTGCATCGCCACGGCGCGGTTTTGTATCTGCGAACGTTGGTTTTGGCAGGTGACGACAATGTTAGTAGGAATGTGAGTGATGCGAACGGCGCTGTCCGTCACATTAACGTGCTGGCCGCCGGCACCGGACGAGCGATAAGTGTCGATGCGAAGGTCTTTGTCTTCGATGATTACCTCGATATTTTCGTCGATCTCGGGCGAGACGAACATCGATGCAAAAGACGTCTCGCGGCTGCCGCCCGAATTGAACGGCGAAATGCGGACAAGGCGATGCACGCCGGCCTCGGTTGCTAACAAACCGTAAGCGTAATCGCCCTGGACACGGAAAGTCGCCGACTTGATTCCCGCCTCGCTTCCCGATTGCTCATCCAGAATCTCGACCTTAAATCCGCGACGCTCGGCCCAGCGCAGATACATTCTCAGCAGCATCTGGCAAAAATCCTGCGCGTCGGTCCCGCCCGCTCCGGCCTGCAGTGAGCAGATGGCATTGTTCGCATCCGTCTCGCCCGAAAGCAGCGACTGCACCTCGGCCGCGGTTACGTCACTTTCAAGCTTTGCGATCAGTGCCTCAAGCTCATTAGCCGAATCTGCATCGCTTTCGGCAAACTCGAACAACACTTCCGCATCCGAAACACTTGTCTCGAAATCCTTCTGCTGCTGCAAAGCCTTTTCGATCCGGCTCCGCGTACCCATTACCTTCTGGGCCGCGTCCGAATCATTCCAAAAATCCGGCTCAGATATCTCACCCTCTAATTTTTCAAGCTCCTTCTGCTTGGCAGGAGCGTCAAAGAAACCTCCCGAGCTGTGAAACCTTCTCTTTCAACTCTTCGTGTTTTGATCTTAGTTCTTGTAGTTCCATTGCCAGAAGTTTATCGAATCGAATCCACCGAAGCCAACGCAACACCGTCTTTTTCAGCGATAAAGCAAGCTGATGTACAATCACCTACTGAATGGATCGAGACGAGACAAATAAGGGTGAGATGGTCGTCTATCAGGCAGCGAATGGTCTGGTGAAGGTCGAAGTTCGCCTGGAAGATGGGACGATGTGGCTGACGCAAACGGCAATGGCCGAGCTGTTTCAAACAACTCAACAGAACGTAAGCTTACACATTCAGAACGTTTACGCGGAAGGCGAGCTGGAACCTGAGGCAACTTACAAGGATTTCTTGTTAGTTCGCCGTGAAGGCAACCGGGACGTTCGTCGCGACGTAACTCACTACAACCTCGACATGATCATCTCCGTTGGATATCGCGTTAAAAGCCTTATCGCGACTCGCTTCCGCATTTGGGCGACGCAGCGTTTGCGTGAATACATTGTCAAAGGCTTTACGATGGACGACGAGCGGCTAAAGAACCCGCCGGTGAAAGGCTCGCCTGTTCACGATTATTTCAGCGAAATGCTCGAACGTGTTCGCGACATTCGAGCGAGCGAAAAGCGCGTCTATCTGCGTGTTCGAGAGATATTCGCAATGGCGGCCGACTATGAACCTAGTGACAAAGAAACCGCTAAATTCTTCAAAACTATTCAGAACAAACTCCACTTTGCCGCGACCGGGCAAACAGCAGCCGAACTAATTGCCTCGCGTGCCGATCATGAAAAACCCTTTATGGGACTAACTTCATGGAAAAATGACGAGCCGCGGAAAACCGACGTGACCGTTGCGAAAAATTATTTGAAAGAAGGAGAAATAGACGAGTTGAACCGCATCGTGGTAATGTGGCTCGATTTTGCCGAAGATCAGGCAAAGCGACGGAAACAAATATTTTTGAACGACTGGGAATCTCGGTTAGACGATTTTCTCAAGTTGAACGAACGCCGCATTCTCCCGAACGCCGGGACCGTTAGCAAACGGAAGGCGGACGAACACGCCGAGAAAGAATTCAAACGGTTTTCTTCGGATCGCCGGCTAGAAAAAGAAACTCAAGGTCAAAATGACTACCTAAAACAACTCGAAGCCGCCTCTAAAGCTCTAACATCAAAAAAGAAAGCAAAGCCCTGATTCGTGACTAGTGAAAGCGTTATTCGTTTTTCGCTATTCGTTATTCCCTATTCCGGAAAATTCTGTTCTTCCAGAACGTAGCCAGGCCTAAAAGGCCGACGGTGATGATGGTACATAGCCAGGCGAACCAGTCGCCGTATTTCACATAAAACGTTTGCGAGCCGTCGGATTTTGTTACCGACC
The DNA here is from genome assembly GCA_013140875.1 of Acidobacteriota bacterium. GTDB lineage: Bacteria > Acidobacteriota > Blastocatellia > Pyrinomonadales > Pyrinomonadaceae > OLB17. The sequence goes on along the minus strand of JABFSB010000117.1, from coordinate 1,804 downwards.
AGACGCGGGTCGCTTCTACATAGCTGTCGGCCGCGTCCAGGACTTCTCCGCGTTCATTTATATACGCCGTGATCCCGACGTTGGTGACGCGCAAAACCGGCCGGTTCGTCTCGACCGCACGGAAAACGGCGTTTGCCAGATGCTGACGCAAAACCGGCGTCGGGCCGAGATAGCCGTCGTTGGTCATTTCAATTATCACGTCCGCTCCGTTGCGAACATACTCACGCGAAAGCTGGCCGAAGTGAGATTCAAAACAGATCATCACCCCGGCCTTTGCCTCACCCAGCGGCAAAAGATCGTACTCGCGGCCATAAGAAAAGTTGCCGACAAAACCCGGCAGGATGCCTTCTAAAGGAAACGGAACCGCCTCGCCAAACGGTAGAAGGTAGATTTTATCATACTGAGCGACCTCCTTCCCTTCCGCCCCGACCATCACCGCCGAGTTAAAGTATTTACCGTTCGAAGCATCCGGCTCGGCCGAATTGAAGAGAACGTTGACGCTGTTACGCTTTGCGAAGCCGTTGATGAACTCCTTCGTCTCCGGGTCGTCCTCATACATGAAATTCATCGGGGATTCGGGGAAGATAATCAGGTTTGGCGGTTTGTAGTGCCAAGATCGATTCTCTCTGATTTTCGTTAAGGCAGTCTCCGCCAGTTGAACATGCTCTTTTCGAAGATCACGCCATTTATCGAGAGTAAGGCCTGACATGGGAACGTTCGGTTGAATCGCAGTTACCTCAGCGACAACCTGCTTCGAGTCAGATCCGATGTTAGTCCTCGCCGGAATGACAACGGTCGCAAAGATCATCAGTATCGCAAACAAGCAAAGAAAAATTATGTTCCAAACATGCCTTTGTCCTTTCCAGAAGAGTAAAAGAAAAAGCGGGATATTTATCAGACAGCATATAAGGCTGACGAACAATACGCCTCCGATTCCTGCAAAAGATAATGTCAGCCTTGTGAACGCCTGCGAATACCCGATCGAGTTCCAGTTATTCCCGGTCAGCCAATACCGGAGAAACTCTGTAAACACCCAAACGAACGGGACGGAGAGGAACGCGATCGATCCGAACCGCCTTAATAAGAACGCACAGATCGCGGCAAACAGACCGGGAAACACCGCGGCGACCGAAGTCACGCAGAAGAGCAGGAAATAAGCCAGCGGAGCGGGAAAGTCCGCGTATGTGATAGGTGCGAAGGTCAACCACCAGCAGGTGCCGAAGAAAAACATGTTGCCGAACAACCAGCCTAGGACGAACGGCCGTGAACGCGAATTCTTTTCACGCTCGACCGCCCACAGCAGCGGCACCAGGGCGAACCAGGCAGCAATCCACAGCTCGAACGGCGGAAACGCCAGTATGAGCAGGCCCGCGGAAAGCAGTGCCAGCAAGGCATTCCGCCAATCGGGCAAGAAACGGGAGATCGCCGGGAACTTCATTCCGTCATTCTATCAGACAAGGGTGCTTCAAAATGACTGGGCGTTCGGCCTGATCGGTCAGCCCTTTCAAAATGACTTGAAGCTTTAAGCGCTCTGCACAAATTTTGTCATCGCGAAAATGACGGAAAGTGTCATTTCGATCTTTGCCGCGACCGTCTCCCCGTCAATTTGAATTAAAGGCGCCGCAGGAGCACCACGCCCTATCCAATTTGACCGAAGTACATTCCATCAAACAAAAGCCAAATAAAGTCGATTTAAAGAGGAAAGAGCCCGATCTTTCAATCAGGCTCAATATTGGAAGGACAACTGTAGGAACGCTCGGAAGGTGATCAAGCACAGTGGCAAACCGCGCTCGGAGAAGTGGTG
>JABFSB010000488.1 GCA_013140875.1 Acidobacteriota bacterium | reverse complement strand
CTTTTAGTTTATACTGTCTGACTGAACATGCCGACAGAAGCCAAAACGAGCGCCGATCTTTCAAACGAAAACCTGGAGATGATCGACCTTATTTACGCCCGCTGCGTCGAGAATGCGCCGAATTTCGGCGTCACGGCGGACGGCTTCAAACATTCACTTTTTAAGACGGTCAACAAATACCTTTCTTCGAACACGGATGCCGAACCGGACAACGGCGACGTGGACAGCCTGTTGACGCAGATCCAGGCGGACGACCTGTTCCTCGCTCTCGCCTGTGCTAACGGAAACGAGCGTGCCTGGTGGGAATTCGATCAACAGCATCGTTCGTATGTCGAACGCGTCGCACGCCACCTGGCTAAAACCGAGGTCGATGCGCAGGAAGTGATCGACCAGGTTTATGTCGAGCTTTACGGAACCAAGATCGTCGATGGCGAACGCGTTTCGAAATTTGCGACCTACAGCGGCCGCGGCAGCTTGCGCGGATGGCTGCGAACCGTTATCTGGCATTCGCTGGTGGATCTTCACCGGGCCAGTCACGACGAAGTTTCGCTCGACGAAATGACCGAGAACGTCGGCGAAGGCATGGCCCACGCCAGCTTTGCCGAAGCGGCCCCGGGCGGCGAGGACGAGATGATCGACCACATCGCCCGCGAACGATATCGCAAGGCCACGGTTTCTGCACTCGAGTCGGCATTTTCTTCGCTTGAAGACCACGAAAAGCTTCTTTTGCTGTTCTATCACGTTGAAAACCTTAAACTTAGAGAGATAGCCCGGCTGGTTGAAAAGGAAGATTCCCCCTTGCGCGGATGGTTCCAGCGAAAATCGCAGTCGCGCAACGATAATCCGGCCGGCAAGATCCACGAATCGACCATAATGCGTTGGCTTGAAAAGAGTTACGCCCGCGTGCTGCAGCTTTTCAAGACCGAGTTGGCCGAAAAAAGCGGCCTGAAACGCGATGAGATCGATATCTGCCTCGACCTTGCCACGCAAGATTTGGCCGGCAATAATTTGTTCAAAAACCTGTCTACCTCCTGACGGTTCGGAAAACCGGTTAAATTTTTTCGAAAGTAAAAAATTTAACGCAAATGTCACCCAAAGGTCGCGTCTGCTATTCGGGAGGTTAGAACTCAAATGGAAAACAAAGGATACATGACCCCGCAAGAGGCGGCGATGGAAAATCTGGTTAGCCAGTATCTGAAAGTTCGGTCGGCCGCGGAAATGAACGGCTCGGCTAACGGCCCGCACCTCGACCACGATTCGCTGGCCGCTTTTACCGAAGGAAACTTGTCGGAGCGTGAGGCAAAGCCACTTGTTAGCCATTTGGTCGATTGTTCGTTCTGCCTTCACGTGACTGCCGAACTGGTCAGGCTTGACATGGCATTTGCCGAGAGCCCGGCAGCGGCACGGATCGCCGAAACTGCGGAGCCCTCAAAGGTTTCGGAAGTATTGAGCGGATTGCTTTCGAAGATATTCGGAACCAGCGACGGAGCGGTTTTTGCCCACAATGAAAAGGACGAAGAAGATAAGAAAGAATCGGAAGACGAGAGTTCGGAAGACTCTAAAACATAACTGAAATTTTGTAGGCGAGAGCCTTTTGGATTGGCGATTCGACGGTTTGCGGTACCGGCGGATCGCCAATTTTTTTGCGCATCTAAAAACCGCTTCAGGGCGAACCCTTAGATTCGCGTTACAATTCGCTGCTATAAACGATATAATTGTTCGTATAGGAGCTGGAATACTTGGCTGACACAAATAACGATTGTCCCTGGACAGATAGAGCAATAACGGTCGAAAAGGTCGCCACTGCTAATCTGCCGACCGAAGCCGGTGATTTTAGGATCGCGGGCTATCGTTCGCTCAATAGCCGGGAGGAATTTGTTGCGCTTTATAAAGGCGAGATGGACCCGGAGGCGCCGACACTCGTCCGCATCCATTCGCAATGCCTTACGGGTGACGTCTTCGGCTCGATAAAATGCGACTGCGGCCCGCAGCTGCACGTAGCAATGGAAATGATCGAAGCCGAAGGCCGCGGTGCGATCGTCTATCAGCAGCAGGAAGGCCGCGGCATAGGTATCTTAAATAAGATCCGCGCCTACGCCCTCCAGGACAAAGGAGCAGACACGGTCGAGGCAAACGAACAACTCGGCTTCGCCGTCGACGCCCGTACCTATCAACAATGCGCCGAAATACTCTTCGACCTCGGCCTCTGCCAGGTCCGCGTAATGTCCAATAACCCCGATAAACTCAAGGCTTTAGAAGCCGCCGGCCTCCGCATCGTCGAAAGAATTCCAATCGAAATAAAAGGCGAAAAAGCCGCCGCCCACTATTTACGTACAAAAAAAGAAAAATTGGGCCATCTTTTGAATTTTTGAACGGATGCAGTATTTCATACCATTGTTCAATAATTTGGATTTTGTACGACGCCATACCGACACCCGATCTCGCCAACTATAAGAAAACTAAGCACTTAAGGAAAATCAGGCTTTGGGCATAAATTTTGCTCATTACTGGGTCAGAAGTGCGGTTTTATCTTCTCTGTTACCCCCGACGATTTCCGCGCTTTATAAACAGTAATTGCTACAGGAGATTAAAAATGAATAAGAACTTCAAGTTTATTGCCTCGGTTCTTGCATTTGTGCTTTGCCTCACGGCTGGCGCATTTGCCCAAAAGAATTCAGGTAATATCGAAGGAGTTGTAACCGACGCGAATGGCGCAGTCGTTGCCGGGGCTACGGTCACGGCAAAGGCGACAGGCTCCACCGCGGGTTACAATCAAAGCACCACGACTAACAGTTCTGGTTTTTATCAATTTGCACAGGTGCCGGTAGGAACGTATTCGCTTTCTATCAGCAACTCGGGCTTTAAAACTGCAAACACATCGACCGTAGTAACGCTCGACAAGGCTGCGGTTGTGAACTCGCAGCTCGAAGTTGGAGCCGGCGAGGTAACGATCGACGTCACGAGCAGTTCGGACACCACGATCGATATTGGCGACACCAAGATCGACACCAGCATCACCAAGCGCGTAATTGAGGATCTTCCTTCGGGAACGACCTTCACATCGCTTCTCAAGATCGCACCGAACGTACGTCCTGAGGCACTTGCAGCCGGATTCCAGATCGACGGTGCATCGGGTGCTGAAAACGTTTTCAACGTTGACGGACAGGAAGTTACAAATTTCCGTACGGGCCAGCTGAACACGGCAAATACACTTTCTTTTGAGCTTGTTCAGGAAGTCCAAATCAAATCAACCGGTTACGAAGCTGAAAACGGCGGAGCAACCGGCGGCATAATCCAGGTCGTTACCCCCGGCGGAAACGATGCATGGAGAGGCAATTTTGGTGTTTCGTTCACCCCGTCACAGTTTCAGGGAAGGCCGCGGCCGGTTCTGAACCGCTTTGCGTCAAGTACGGCGACTGCAGACGGTCCGAACAAAACCGGCAACTTCGAGTATTTTCAGCCGAAAAAAGACGGTGGAACCAACTTTTTCCCGGTAGCCAGCATTAGCGGCCCGATTGTCAAAGGAAAACTTTGGTTTTCGGCTACGTACGCGCCGCAAATCTTTGAAACGGACAGGACCATCGGTTACTTTAATAATACCGGTACGGCAACTTCTCCGATCTACAACAACCCGACCGGCAGAAGCGTGGTGCAGAGTATTAAATACAGTGCCTCGCAGGTAACCCAACAGGCCCTTGTACGATTGGATGCTCAACCGACCTCTAGGTTGAGACTTTTCGGTACTTATTTGTGGAACCCGGTCGAAGTTGACGGTGCATTGCCCGCAAATACCGAAGGTCTGGCGGGCGTACCGCAGGCGGCCGATTTCGGCGGCTCCATCGGAACCCGTTCTGGTGCCAATTTTCTTGCAAACCAAGGTGGACGTCAGAATGCCAATAGCGTCAACGGCCAGGCCACGTGGAATCCCACCAACTGGACTATTTTTAATGTCCGTGCGGGACGGACGTTCCTGAACGAAAAGCTTGCTTCATATGGACTTCCGCGTGCCGTACGCTTCCTGTGCTCTGCATCGGGCAGCCCCTCGAGCGTTGCCGGATCAGGGTGCAGTGCCAACTTCAATAACTTTGCCGCTAACGGCAACTTCCAGACTGATTTTGACGTTTCAACCCGCACCACGCTTGATGCGGATGCTTCTTTCCTGTTTAACGGTTTTGGACGCCATAACCTGAAGGGTGGTTATCAAATGAACCGGCTGTTCAACACGGTCACCCAGGGTTATATCGACACGGGCGTCGTAGTACTTTTCTATGGCGTTAGTGTCGACAACCTGACCGGTCAGAATCCGACAGCAGGCAACCTTGGATCAGGCTACATTCAGCGTTTCGGTACTTCGGGTGAGGCCAGCAGCACGAACCACGGTTTGTTCGTACAGGATTCATGGCAGATCGCTAATCGTCTGACCTTGAATCTCGGCCTTCGTATTGAGAACGAAACGGTTCCGAACTTCGGCGGTGCAAACACGCGCCCAATCAAATTCGGATGGGGCGACAAGGTTTCCCCGCGTATCGGCGTCGCTTTCGATCTTCTCGGTAATGGCAAGACGAAATTGTTTGCCAGCTACGGTTGGTTCTATGACCGCTTTAAGTATGAACTGCCGCGCGGTTCGTTCGGCGGAGATTTCTTCCGTCGCGATTACTTCGAGATCCTTCCGGGTCGTGGAGCGTTGTATAGCAATTACACGCGTCCGGCAATCATCGGCGGCAACACGGACGTTCTTGGCGGAACGTGCCCAGGTGCCGACACGGGCGTGAATGCTCCTATCGGTCCGGCATGGTCGATCTGCCAGTTCGACTTCCGTATCGCTACCAACGGCAGCACGTCTGACGTGTTTACAACTGGTGCGGTCGATCCCGGCCTGAAAGCCGCCCGCCAGAGCGAGTATACCGTCGGTCTCGAGCACCAGCTTGGCAACAACTTCCTGTTTGCGGGACGTTTCACGCACAAGCAGGTTGATCGTGCGATCGAAGATATCGGTATCAACACGTCGACCGGCAGCGAAGCATATATTATCGGCAACGTGGGCGGTGACTTCCACTGCGGAATCGCTACCTCGCAGGGCTACAAGTGTGCTAAAGCCAAGCGCGACTACGATGCAGTCGAAGTTCGTGTCGACAAGCGTGCTACTAACTACTTCTTTAACGGAAGCTACACCTGGAGCCGTTTGTTCGGTAATTATTCGGGATTGGCCAGCTCCGATGAAGCAGGACGTTCCAGCCCGAACGTAAATCGTTTCTTCGACCTTCCGCCTCTCGGATATACGGCTGATGGCGCTCCGGATGATGGCCGTCTTGCGACGGACCGCCCGCATGTTTTCAAGGCATACGGCGGATACAGCATCAACTGGAAAGGCTCAAACCGTACGACGTTCTCGGCCTTCACCACAATCCAGTCGGGTTCTCCGTTAACCACGATTTACAATTTGTACAATCTTGGTACGACGATCCTGAATGGTCGTGGCGATCTTGGCAGAACTGAAACGTTCACTGAGACCGATTTCTCGATAAATCACCGTTACAAGTTCGGACGCGATGGCAAATTCGCCATTGAGCCGTTTATGGACATCCGTAACTTGTTCGATGAAAAGAACCAATTGACATTTGATACCACGATCAGCACGGCCAATATCACCGCATCGCAGCTGTTGGCAAACGGATGTACTGCTTGCACCAGTGAGTCGGCTACGTTCGTTCGTATCTTCAACGGCGGTATTAGCCAGTTTGTAAGGAACTATTTGGCGAATCCGGCAACCTCGCTTACCAACCGTACGCGTAACACGTATAA
>JABFSB010000105.1 GCA_013140875.1 Acidobacteriota bacterium | reverse complement strand
CCCTTATTGACGAAAGGCAGCGAGAGAATATCCATCAGGATATTCACCGGCGACGCCAGCCAAGTGCCGATGCCGTTGCGCATGAAATATTGACGAATGACTCCCGCGTTCAGACCGCGGTTGCGGGAAACGTCCCACACGCCGCAGAGCAGCAAAACGATCATCGGTATCGGCAGAAAATAAAACAGAGCCAGAAATGCTCCGCCGACTAGAATATATTTGATCGATTTCTTTAATTTCCTGTTCACGACAAAAAGCAAATTGGCCGCAGATAAACGCCGCCTATTTCCGGGATTTTTCTATCGTTCCCGTAGACCACTCTCTTAAATTCCGGTCTTGGTCCAAAATTCAACAACAAGCCGATCTCAACCTCAGTTGCCTTGAGATAATTGAGTAGCTGTGCAAGATGCGCATCGATGATCGAGCGGCAAGATTTTAGCTCAAGAATCACCAGATTATTGACCAACAGATCTGCGACAAAAGCTCCTACCTGCTGCCCTCGAAACCATACCGGAACCGCAACCTTGCTGATAGACTTCGTATCCTTTAGCACGCAGAGCTATCGCCAACGCATTCTCATACACCGATTCGAGAAAGCCGTGGCCAAGTTCATTATAAACGTCATAAAAAACACCGATAATGCCTTTGGTCAATTCGGCATGGCGAAACTGCTCATTTGTATTCGAATCGTTCATTTCAGTTTGCTTTCTTTATCTGCGTAATCGGCGCAAATCTGCGGCAAAATCTTCCTATGCTCCCGCGAATTTTACGATTTCGCCAGTCAGAGTCTCGTGAATTCCCATCGCGGCAAGCTTGCCCATCTGCGAGGCGTCGACTGCTTCTCGGCCGCCGTTGGCGCAATCGCCGCCGGCAAAGACCTTTGGGTTGGAGGTTTGCATCTGGTCGTTCACGACGACGCGGCCTTTGTCATCTATATCGACGCCTATGGTCTTCTCGAAAAAGGCGTTCGTCTTTTGCTGACCGACCGCTTTGATCACCATGTCGCAAGGGATGTCGACCAGCTTAAGGGTGCCGTCGGTCTTTTCACACTGGAGACCGGTCACGTGCGTATAATCCGAATCGGAGAGAACGCCGATCGGTGCCGCCTGCCACACGAATTCGATGCCGTCTTTTTTGGCAAGCTCCAGTTCGTAGTCGTAGGCCGACGCGTCCTTTTCCGTCCGGCGATAGACGAGCACCACTTTTTCCGCGCCGAGGCGCTTTGCCTGAGTAACGGCGTCGATGGCCGTATTTCCTCCTCCGATAACAGCCACTGTTTTACCAAGCGGAATTGAATGCCACTCGCGCGTTTTGATCATTTCGATAAAATGGAGCGCATCGTAAACGCCGCTCAATTCTTCGCCGGGAATGTTGAGCGTGTTCATTTGGCCAAGGCCGGTCGCCAGGAAGACGGCGTCGTGCCATGTCTGCAAATCCGAGAAAGCCACGGATTGGAGCGGCGGCCTGTCGCTCGTGTTTGTTTCGGTGCCCGGACGCTGCCTTTCCGAAACGTCCTCGCCACCCGCTGACGCGGGCGGTTCAGCCTGTTTTCCAACCTCTGTGTTGAGCAGAAACTTCACGCCCATCGCCGCGATGTGTTCGGCTTCGGCGAGCGAGACGGTCTGCGGCATTTTGTACTCGGCCATGCCGTAGGTGTCCAGACCGCCGGCCTTGTCCCTGCGCTCATAGACCGTCACGTCGTAACCGAGCCGCGCTAGGTATGCAGCACACGAAAGCCCGGCCGGGCCCGAGCCGACAATGCCGACGGATTTGCCGTTCGGCTCACCTTTAGTAAAGATCTGCTTTTCGCTGTTCAGCGCATAGTCGGTCGCGTATCGCTGCAAACGCCCGATCTCGATCGGTTTCTGCACGAGCGTTTTCTCGACACACGCACCCTCGCATAACACCTCGACCGGGCAAACACGAGCACACGTCGCCCCGATCGGGTTAGCGTCAAATATAACGCGGGCCGAGCCAATCAAATTTCCACTGGCGATTTTCTTGATAAACGAAGGAACGTCGATATGCGTCGGGCAAGCGCGCGTGCAGGGCGCGTCGTAGCAGTACAAACAACGATTCGCTTCCGCAAGCGCTTCGGCGTGCGTCATCGCGGGATTGATGTCGGCAAAGTTTTGCTCAATCTGGGGGATATCGAGCGGTGTGCAAAATTCATGGTTCATAGTACTCGGAAATTTTAACGGTGCTTTCTTAATTGAAAACTTAGAGATTGCGACTTTGAATCAACCCGACAATCAGTCCGAAAAAAATCACGATAAAGAATGTAGCAAAAGCGCTTCCGAGCAAATCTATGCTTATGCCTTCCCCCTTAAAATATCCTACATAAACGATGCGTGCCAGTGACATAGCGACGCCGATTGGAAGCCAAATCTTCAAAATGCCAGCTAGGATAAATGCTCGTTTTGATCTAGGCTCCATACATGATTAATCCGCAACGATAGCTCCGTACGCATCCGGCCTTCGATCTCTAAAAAACTGCCACGTGTTACGCACTTCGCGGATCTTGTCCATGTCGAGGTCGGCGACGATCAGTTCGTCCTGATCGCGGGTGCCGACGGCGAGCATCTGACCGCGCGGATCGCAGAAATAGCTTTGGCCGTAGAACTCGCCGATGTTCCACGGTGCCTCGGTTCCGACGCGGTTTATCGCTCCGACGAAATATCCGTTAGCGACGGCGTGTGCAGGCTGTTCCAGTTTCCAGAGATACTCGCTTAATCCGGCAACAGTTGCCGACGGATTAAAAATTATCTCGGCCCCGTTCAATCCCAAACATCTCGCACCTTCGGGAAAATGGCGGTCGTAGCAGATATAGACGCCGATCCGTGCGAATGCGGTGTCGAAACACGGATAACCCAGATTGCCCGGGCGAAAATAGAACTTTTCCCAAAAACCCGGAGCGACGTGCGGTATGTGCGTCTTGCGATATTTGCCCAAATATTTGCCATCTGCGTCGATCACGGCCGCGGTGTTGTAATAAATGCCCGTCTGCTCTTCCTCATAGATCGGCACAATGATGACCATGCCGTGCTGTTTGGCGACATCCTGCATCAGCTTCACGGTCGGACCGTCCGGCACTTTTTCAACCGCTTCGTACCAACGCGTCTGCTGTTCGGCGCAGAAATACGGCGTTGTAAAAATTTCCTGAAAGCAGAGCATCTGCACGCCCTGCTTCGCGGCGTCTTCGACAAGCTTCATCTGGTTGTAGATGTTGGCTTTCTTGATCTCATCGATCGAGGCATCGGCCGGTGCTACGTCGTGTGCCTGGATCAGGCCGCATTTGATTATTCTTGACATAGAAAAGTTTTACCACAGAGGACACAGAGTTTACAGAGATGAAGATTACCAAAAAGGCTAAACACCTCAGTGCTCTCTGTGCTCTCCGTGGTTAAGTTTTTTCCGTGATAGGAGCCAATGCACAACAAACGCCACGCCGAATCCGACGAACCATGCATAATCGTACAACGGCCGTAACAGAGGAATTATCAATCCGATCCAAGCAAAAAAGCAACCGAGCAGCGTCGCGACAACCGCATGCCAGTTCCAGCCAACGTATTCACCGTCTGGACGGTAAAGATCGGCGAGATTCAAATTCGTTTTTCGAATCAGCCAATAGTCCGCAATGAGCACCCCGGCGATCGAACCGAGGCCGCCGGAATATCCGAGCAGCCACGAGAAAATATAACCACTTGGATCGGCAAGCAGTTTCCAGGGCATCATCAATATGCCGATGATGCCGGTTATCAGTCCGCCGGTGCGAAAACTTATCAACCGTGGAAATGCGTTAGCAAAATCGTTTGCCGGTGAAACGACATTGGCCGCAATATTGACGGAAAGCGTCGCAACCACGATAGTGAACATCGAAATCGCCACGACAATCGGCCGCGAGAATTGGCCGACCAACTTTACCGGGTCCCACGCATCGGCTGGGTTCATCTGCGGGAAAACCACCGTGGCGGCGGACGTGATCAAAATTCCCATCGCCGCAAATAAAACCATCGTGGACGGCAGAGCGACAACCTGGCCAACCGCCTGCTCACGCTGGCTTTTTCCGAAGCGCGTAAAGTCCGGCATGTTCAGGCTGAGGGTTGCCCAAAATCCTATCATCGCGGTCAGCGACGGAATGAAAATCGGAAAGAACTCGCCGAATGTCCGAAACTTTCCCGGCTCGTGCAGCAAAAATCCGATCCCGCCGGCTTGGTAAAGAATCCAGGCAAGCAGCAGAGCTGTCATTACCAGAACATAGGGAGCCGCCCAATTCTCAACCATTCGCAGCAGGTCCATACCGCGATAGATAATAAGAATGTTCAGCCCCCAAAAGATGAGGAACGAAATCCATTCAGTGAATGTGTGACCGCTGATTCCAATACCGTTACCATAATTTACATCCGAACCGAACTGATGCCATCCCGGAATGATCGCGCTAAATAAAGTGTGCAGTGCCTGTCCGCCGATCCACGCCTGAATCCCAAACCATCCGCAGGCCACAATCGCGCGCATCAGTGCAGGTAGATTCGATCCGATCGTTCCATAGGCCGCCCGCGCAAAGACCGGAAACGGAATGCCGTACTTCGTGCCGGGATGCGAGTTGAGCAATATCGGAGCCAGCACGATGACGTTGCCGAGCAGAATGGTTATCAAAGCCTGCCACCAGTTCATCCCGGAACTTATCAATCCGGAGGCAAGCATATACGTCGGTATGCAATGCGCCATCGAGATCCATAACGCCGCGTAATTGTAAGTTGTCCAATTACGCCGCGCGACCGGAACCGGTGCGAGGTCGTCATTGTAAAGCGAAGATGACCTGATGCTTTCCTCAGCGTCGGCATTCAGCTCAACGCGTCCGTCCGCGTGTTGAATCGTTTCGATCATAAATTTATTCAGGTAGATTCATTTGTTTTGGCTAATCTAAATCGCGGATCATCGCGAATCGGATCGGAACGCATTAGCCAGATTTACCATCCTCAAAGAAGTCGATTTTAATGAAATTCGCTCCGGTATTTGTCGTATTCAAGCTTTAATTCAGCCATAAACTCGATGAACTCGGGCGACTGCCTTATCTTGTCAAGAAACGGATCGCGGGCGAACATTTCGTAAGATGGGTTGCCGGTTTCAGCGGTCTCGCGAAGCCACCTAACGGCGTCGGGAACATTACCGTTTATTGCATAGATCTGTGCAAATTCATAGGTTATGTGATGGTAGTCAGGCCGGCGCCTATCGATCCGTTTGAGAATGACAGGAATTAGATCTTCAGAGGCCTGCTTGTTACCTTGTAAAGCCAGCAACAAAGCTTTTCCGTCGGTTTTATAAAGGTCAAAGAGGAGGTGATCCACTCTTTTCTCGATCAGCGGAGCAGCCTTTGCAATGTCACCCTTAGCCAAATAATATTCCGGAAGTATAAGTTCGTTCGGAAAATACTTTTGCTTTATTTCCAGGTAATCGTTCCATCGATTAAGGAGCACGGAAGAGATCATGAATCCGCGTTTCGTGTATTCGCTGGTCGGGTCGATTTCCAAAGCTCGTTCAAATTCACGTTTGAAGAGGTCTTCAAGCCCAAGGTGAGTATAGATATCCCCTAGATCGCCGTGTCCTATGCCGGGGTCGATCTCCTGCGCCCTAAGAACTTCTTTGGCCGCGGTCTCGATCTGATAACCTCCATACCCGCTAAATAAAAGCCATACAGCAGCTAAATGCGTTTCGGCAAGTTGCGAATCAAGCAGACCGGCTTGTCTTATTTCTTCCTTGGCAAGTCCACACCATTTTTCTTGCTCGTCAGAATCAATGAAAGCACACTGCCAGGT
>JABFSB010000315.1 GCA_013140875.1 Acidobacteriota bacterium | reverse complement strand
GATCGGGGTTATCATCCTCGGCCAGCACGACCGCCACGCCGCCCTGGGCGTACTCAGTATTCGATTCGCTCGCCTTATCTTTCGTCAGCACCGTAACTCGGCCGCCCGAGTCCGCAAGCGCGATCGACGCCCGCAAACCCGCTACGCCGCTTCCAATGACGATAAAGTCCGTTTCCAAAGACATTACGAAAAATGTATCAGATAACTGAACTTTCCGCTAAGTAAATGCCGTCCTTAGAAGAAGCCCCTGGTCAGATTGATATCGTATTCCACAAAGGCTTTCAGACTGCAGCAAACCTGCATCCAACCGGCGCAGTTTTCGTATGAATTCTTTAGGCCGCTTTCATTTTGATCCCAGCCGCTTTCGCTGATCTCGACCTTGGTTTCGGCTTCGCCCAACGGTTCGAAACGTATCTCGACGCGCGTGATCGTGTGTCCGTTATGAGCGAGCCACTCGAATGCGATTAACTCATTTCGGACCATTTCCTTAACGTGCACTTCATATGCCGTCGGCCAATAATCCCATTCCCAGGTTACTGTCGTTCCGGCATCCAGCGCCGCACTGGCGCGTTTTGTTGTGAAATACTTCTCTAGTTTGCGCGGGTTGTAGACGGCATCGAAAACTTCCGCCACCGGCTTCTGTATCCTGGTCTGGACTCGAAATTTGAATTCCATAGCTTTACGTGATGTGTGTTCCAGGGTTTAGGCCTTCGCCGTTCCGTGATGGTCTGCCGGTTTGTACAATCCCTTGAAGGCCCCTTTGCGGAGATTGATGCCGTACTCGGTATAAGCTTTCAGACAGCAAAGCATTTGCCCCCAGCCAAAGCAGTTCCGGTAGGAGCTGTTCAGATCATCCTGTGTTTCGCGCCAGCCGGTTTCGGCTATACGGACGATCGTGTCGTCGCCGTCTGCCTCGAACTGCATCTCGACCCGGGTGTTGTGTCCTTTTGTTCCTTCCCATCCGAGGACGATCATCTCATTCGGAACGACATCTTTGACCTCGACCGGAAACTTGATCTTTTCGTCGCCCGGATTATCGGCAAACGCCCACTCGACCGTCGTTCCTTTGTCCAGAGGCGCACTGGCACCGCCATTAGTAAAATAGCCGCTTAATTTCGTCGGGTTATAAACCGCGTCGAACACCTCGGCGACCGGCTTCTGTATCCGGGTCTGTACTTGAAATTTAAGTTCCATATAAATACTCCTTCGCTTTGATTTGAGCGCTGAGTATATGTTATAAATTTATAACATGTCAAGCAGAAAATCATACGATCTCATTTTTAAGGCGCTTGCTGACAGCCGTCGCCGCGAACTGCTCGACCTGTTAAAGGATGCTCCAAAAACGACCTCTGACTTATGCGATCACTTTACAAAGCTTGACCGCTGCACGGTGATGCAGCATCTTGGCGTGCTGGAAAAAGCCGGGTTGATATTCGTCCAAAAAAAAGGAAGATTTCGCTGGAATTATTTGGATGTGGCTCCGATCCGTGAAATTTATGACCGTTGGATAAATCAGTATGCCTCTCCGAACGTCGAGCTCCTGACAAAACTAAAGCGTGATCTGGAAGGAAAATAAGCCGAGAAGCTTATCTGACCAAGCGTACAATTCTGCTGTCGCCAAACAACGAATTTTTTCTTGCTAAGCTGCTTTTTACCTTAGACCTTTGCGAAGGTGAGCCCGGTCTGGCCCTGATATTTGCCGCCGCGGTCCTCATAACTCACGGCGCAGTCTTCGTCGGATTCGAAGAACAGTATCTGGCCGATGCCCTCGTTGACATAGACACGCAGGGGAAGATTAGCGAGATTGGCGATCTCTACGACCAGGCGTCCGGTCCAGCCCGCCTCGAGCGGCGTCGTATTCACCAGCAGGCCGGCACGGGCGTACGTCGATTTTCCAAGCGCCACGCCGGTAACATTTCGCGGCATTTTGAACGTCTCGACCGTTACGCCAAGGCCGTAATGATGGCCGGGCAAGATATAGTATTTTGCTCCGTCATCGGCGGTCTGTATCTCAGGTTCGATCAGCGAATACTGTTCGTCGAAACGCTTAGGGTCGATCTCTTTTCCGTGTACGGACGAAAATATGCGAAACCCGTCGTCCGCCAGCCGCATGTCGTATCCGTAACTCGAGGCTCCGGCGGAAATGATGCGATTACCGTTTACTTCGCGAACAAGTTCGGAAAGGAACGGCTCGATCATTCCGTGCTCGTGTGCCATCCGGCGGAGCCAAATGTCTGATTTAATGGTCATATAAAAAGGCGATAAGCAATCAACTTATCACCTTCACAATTCAAACTCAATTTATCGAAATTATCAGTAATGTTGCGACATCCAAACTTGACTCTTTCTTCGCGGCCTTCACCTAGCGCCGTTAGCGTATGCAAAGGATTTCAACACATAGGGCACGAAGCGAAGACACAAAGAACGCAGAGAAATTTCAAAGTGATTTGAGCCCTTAAATTATCAAGGCTTTTTGATCTCGGAGATTTTGAGGCTGCCGTCGCCGACGGTAAATTTCAACGGTATTCCGCCGGCTCCGGACTTGGCTGTGATGAGTTTGTCGGTAAATACGTCTTTTCGTGTCTTTGGTTTAAGGTCGGCGTAGGTATTGTCGATTTTGCCGTTTCTCAGGATGCTCGCGTCGATCTCGGCATTCAGGCTGGAAGGCAGTGTTACGTTCATTACTCCCGAAGCCAGCGAGATATCGGCAAAACGGCCGCGCCAGCTCTTTGTCGGAACGTTGATATCGACGGTCCCGCCGCCGAATGTGGCAAGCACGCCTCCGCCCACCAGATCGAGTTTCGCGTTGGAATCGAGAAAGTTGATCTTCATAGAGCCGTCGACGCCCGCGACATAAAGATCACCTTTGCCGCCGTCGATCTGAAGGTCGCAGTAACGCGGGACCTTGATAACGTAATCTATCCTGAATGGCAGGCCGAGCAGTTCCTTAGGGAACTTTTTCGCCACGCGTTTCATGTAGCTCTTGTCGAATGTCCCGACGGTGATAATGTCCGTGCGGCCGACGCTTTCATCTAGGATGAATCCGGTTACTTTTGCTATCTGGTCTAGTTCGGCCTCGGTGTTTGCCGTAATTTCAATCTCTGCGTTCACTTCGACCTGGCCTTTGTTCCAGCCTTCGACACGGATCGATCCGTTCGGTGCTCCGGTCACGGAAAGCGTTCCGCCGGGACCGAAATCTAGCGTGTCCGCCTTGGAGATCGTGCGTTTGATCGTTTGAGCGGAAACCGAAGCGATGGCAAGAAAAAGTATCGCAATTATTGCGGCGGGCTTAAGTGTTTGTTTCATGGTGTGATAGGTGTTCGGTCGAAAGAGCGGGGCCAACTATATTTTAAGGCGGAGGAGAGGCGGCGGTCAATATTTATTATCTTTGCGTGCCGGCTTTACCGGCGAATAAAGGAAATAGCGCCGCGTTGGTTCGTGACCGTCAGGTTCGATGTTCCTTGACCGGCCTGTCCTACAACTTGCCGGCCGGTGCTGACGAATCGCATATTTTCGCTGCGAAACGGCCCGAGATCGATATTGCGGGTCGAAGGGGCGGTCGCAACGAGCCGGAAAGAAGATTCGAAGGGAATTCGGAGGTTGATATTGCCCTTCATCGACGTAAAGCGGTACTGGCCGCCGTTGCGTATCTCACCGTCGAAAAATATGTCGCCGATTCCGTTTTGGGCATCGACCGCGGCGGCATAGATATTCGTCAGCGTTATGTCGCCGTCCGTCGTTACGATGGCCCGAACCAATCCGCCGCTGATGTTCGTGACGCTCAGGTTGCCGATACGGGTTTCGATATCCACAACCGAACTTCGGGGAACACGGATCTGAAAATTTACGTTACCTACATTGCGGCCCTGATTCTCTTTGACGAGGTCCATCACAATGGTGCCGCTCAAGCTTTGAGGCACGAGCGCGGCGGACGGTGCTTCGAGATAGGCGGATATACTGATCTCCGGCCGGTCCCAGCCTTCGACAGTGATCGTGCCGGAGCGATTGAGAAGCTGGAGGCGAACATTCTTGGTCGCCGGATAGGTGCGGGAAAAGCGCTTTTGGGCCGACGCCGCCTGGGTTGACACGCCAAAGAAAAGAACTACGCTCATCAATATCAGAATCGTAGTTCTTCGGGCTCGTCGTTTGCACGAAAAATTAGGGATACAACGGACCATCGATAAATTCTGCCATTACAACTCGGAAAATGCCCGGAGAAGATTCATTTTTTCATTCAATGCCGAATCAAGCATTTCACCCGAAAGATCATCCTGCGGATCCTTTTCAAGAATCTGCGTATACTCGGTTAC
This sequence comes from Acidobacteriota bacterium, assembly GCA_013140875.1. Lineage (GTDB taxonomy): Bacteria > Acidobacteriota > Blastocatellia > Pyrinomonadales > Pyrinomonadaceae > OLB17. Next base: position 1,515 of record JABFSB010000315.1, on the reverse strand, counting down.
CGCCTGATCGATCTCGTTAAGATTGCGGTCGAACGCATCCCGCATATGCGCGTCCCATTGGGCCCGGCGGGACTGGACACGTTTGTCCCAGTAATCTATTGCCGCTTCCTGCTCCTCAAATCGCTTCGTTCTCGCCTGCTGAGGGGTTTCCATCAGCCCGACTTTACTCAGGACCTTTTCAAACGTGGTTTGTGTAGCGGCCGAGCGTGAAGTGTAATCTTCGCCGGTAGGCTCAAAATAGTTTCTTACGCCGATGACGGTGAGCAGTGAACTGATCACCGCAATTCCGACAACGGCGGATGCGGCCTGTGAAAACGTGAAACCACCGGCGAACCAGCCCTTTGGCTTCTCAGGGGTTTTTACTTCCGCCTTCACCTCGCTTTCAATAATATTGTTGATGCGGCACCAGAGAGCTTGAGAATTCGGCGGAAGCGGTTCGGCGGCGGGATCGAGCCGGCAGGAATCCAGGATAACGGCAAAGTCTTCGCAAACCTTGGCGCATTCGACACACAGTGACAGGTGCGTTTGAATAGAAGCCGAAACCTCCACCGATAATTCATTGTCGAGGAAAAGGCTTATATTTTCTTGGCACTCGTTACAGGTCATTTTTCCAAAACTTAGCAGGGTTCCACACGGTTTTACTTACGCCTTCAGGCAGGCGGTGCAATGCGAAACATTCCACTTCAGCATATTCAAACTAGATAGATTAAGTGTTAAGGGCGATGGTTGCCTGCTTAGACGGAAGTTTTTTGCTCTTTCTGCCGGATCAGCAAGCCGCGCAGTTTGAGGCGGGCCTTGTGCAACTGAGATTTTGACGTTCCGACCGAAATCCTCAGCATTTTGGCGACTTCTTCGTGTTCGTAACCTTCCACATCATGAAGCACAAAGACATTGCGGTAACCGTTCGGAAGTTCGGCGATAGCGTTCTTCAACGCAATGCGGTCGACGACCTGCATTTTCCTCGGATTTGCAGAGCCGGTTACGGTCTGTTCGGGCATTTCGCCGTCGTCGGAGGTCTTTTCGTTCTTAACGCTCCTCCGCCGAAAATGCATCAACACCTGGTTAACGGTCAACCGGTGCAGCCACGTCGAAAACGCCGAGTCCCCGCGAAAACTGCCTATCTTCCTAAATAATTGTATGAAAACTTCCTGCGTAAGATCTTCAGCCTCGGTCTGGCTGTTGGTCATTCGAAGCGTCAGGCTGTAGGTACGGCGATGATACCGTTGGTAGATAAGCTCAAATGCCGGAATGTTGCCGGCGGCGGCCAACTGGCAAAGGACAAGATCGGGCGATGACGGGTCAAAAACAGCTCCATCGGCTGCGGCCGGAGACACAAATGACAGCTCAAGGCTGTTTTCGTAACCAAACGGGAGATCTTGGTCGATCGCCGCAACGGTTGAATCCATGCTTACCCCTCTAAAGTTGCCGGAATTTAGAAAATCGTCGCTCGGTATGATGACGCACCTCCCGCCTTTAGTTGCTCCGGCCGGGCAAAATCTTATTTGTTTGGCCGAG
>JABFSB010000519.1 GCA_013140875.1 Acidobacteriota bacterium | reverse complement strand
ACCACTGACACAGCCCGCCGAACTTCTGCGTCGAAAGGCCGATTCGCCCGTAACAAACCGCGCTTTTTGCGGCCGCAAATTCGCGCGTCAATCTTCTAATATCGGCCGCCGCGATTCCCGTTTTGCCTTCCGCCGTTTCGGGAGTGAATTCAGCCGATGCCGTCCGCAAACGCTCCACGCTATCGGTAAAATCCGCCAACCGCCCGAGATCGACAAAATCTTCGGCGAACAGCGTATTGACCATCGCCAAAAGCAAAAACGCATCCGTCGACGGCCTGACGAAAAAATGCTCGTCTACGACGCGCGTCGTCTCGGTCCGTCGCGGATCGATCAGCACAATTCTCCCGCCGCGTTTCCTGATCGCCTCCATCCGGTTGATGATGTCCGGTGCGGTCATCAAACTCCCGTTCGACGCCAGCGGGTTCGCCCCCAAAATCAAAAAATAATCCGTCCGGTCGATGTCCGGCACCGGGATCAAAAACTGATGCCCCAGCATTGACCATGATGCGAAATGATGAGGCAGTTGATCGACCGATGTCGCCGAATAGTTGTTCTTCGTTCTCAACACCTTCAGCAGTTCCCTGCTGTTCACCATCGTCCCCAAATTGTGTACCGATGGATTACCCTGATAAACCGCAACTGCGTCGCGCCCAAACCGTTCCTGCACATCGCGAAGCCGCCGGGCCGTCTCGTCAAAGGCTTCATCCCACCCGATCTCTTCCCACTTGCCACCCGTCCGTCGAACCGGCCTCTGCAGCCGGTCGCCGTCCTCATAAATGTCCTTCAACGCCAAAGCCTTGGGACAAATATGTCCCCGCGAAAACGGATCGAGTTTGTCGCCGACAATGGAAAGAATTTTCCCATCCTCATGCGTGATCTCGATCCCGCAAATAGCCTCGCAAAGGTTGCAGTTTCGGTAATGTTTTTCTGACATCGTTAATTTTCTGCCAGACTATCTAAACGATCCGCGCACCGAATAGTATTTCCGATTGCCAGAATGGTACATTTACACTAATCATTTCTGCCTGGATAACTCCGACAAATGGATAAAATTTATACGCTTAACAATCTCGTGTTCGAATGGGACGAAGTAAAATATACTCTGAATTTTAGCAGGCATGGTGTAACATTTGAAGAAGCCGCCGAAGTTTTCTTTGACAGTGAAAACATCTACGGTGATGCATCGAGGACTGACGAGTTTCGTGAGTATGTTACTGGATTCTCGTTCAGCGGCAATTTGCTGTTCACAGTCTTCCTCGAACGCGGCGAACGCGTGCGAATAATCTCAGCCCGTAAAGCGACAAGACCAGAAGCTATTCAATATGGCGATCGAGAATAACGACAAATACACGACACCCGAGGGCTTCACGCTGAACCCCTATCCCGAAAAAACGAACGAAGTAACGTTGAGAATACCTGCAGAGACGATGAAAGCTCTTGAACATGTGGCAGACAGCCGCAATCTTCCCGTCACGGTACTCCTCCAGATGTTCATCAGTCAGGGCCTCCGGGGCGAACTCGCTGAAAAATTCCCCGAGCTGCAGCGTGAACTTTTCGAACGAAGATTCAATAATAGAAAGCAGAACATAAACCCCGAGATTGATAGAGCGGCGTAATGAACGAGATATCCGATCTTCTGGATGCTGCCGATAAAATGTCGCAGATCGACACGCTCCAAAAGATAATGCAGCAGGCACTCGAACGCGATACGCGCAAAGGCTTCGAGAAAGTCCTAAACGCAGTTCCAGATTTCAAGCCGGTCCATCCGTATGACGCAGTAAAATAAAGACGTTATGCAACAAGCCGCCAGCCGCTTGCCTGGGTCGGGATAAAACAGACACACTGTTTTGCTAATCGCTGAACTTCGCGTTAAAGCTTTTCTTCCGCGGCACCCAGCACATAACTGCGTCCCTGTATTCCTCATAAGGCGTTCCAAAACGCTCGACCATGTCGTCTTCTTCCAATGGACGAAATATGAACTGCCAGATCGCCGAGCCCATCAGCGCGTAGAGTGCGACGAGCGGTGAGCCTAAAAAGAGCGCGACGGCCAAACCCTGGCCTATCCCAGATAACGCCATCGGATTTCGCACCCATGCGTACGGCCCGAGAATTACAAGTTCGGTCGCGTGGTCAAGCGGCAGCGGCGTTCCTTTTCCGATCCGTGACATAAAATAGGCGCTGGTTACGCCGATCGAACTCACCGCGACGAACAGTATCGCCGCAACCGGTCGTTGAAAAGTAAAATTCAGACGGGCGATGCCGAGCTTGTCTTCAAGCAACGTGATCAGGTAAGGGAAACCGATCAGAATTATCGACCAGACAACAACTATCTGCGTAAATGTCTTGACCAGTATCCAGTTTGTCGACGTTTCCGCCGCCTTGCGAAACATCGTTTTTTCAAACGTAATCCCGACCGCAAAAACGCTGCTCCAGATCATCGCGGGCAGCATCAACGTCACGCCGAGCCAACCGTAATCGGTGATCATCGCAAACGCGAGACAGTAAACCGCCGCGTAGCTGATCGATCCGGTCGCGAACCATGCTGCGATCTGTCGATACTCGCTGGAGCGAAAACACAACCATGCCGCCGCCAGCGATCCAACCCCGAGAAACGCCAGATCGGCCAGCCAAAAAGCCAGCAACGACGTTTGCGACCGAGCTTCCAATTGAAAATAAACACGGCTCTCCGGCCGCACGATCAGAATCGCCCACCAGCCAAACACAGCAACGCCCTGCACCAAAAAATAGTAAGCGGCCGTCCGCCTGACCTTTTCCATCGACACAAAAGTTAACAGCGTTTTAGCTATTGACCAAATTACTCAGCGAAACTATTAACTTTCAACGTGTCACTAACCACTGAAGAAAAAGCGATTCTTAGGGTTCAGTTTGATAGCAACAAGTGGATAGTGGATAGTTGATTTGACATGAACGCCAAGGGCACCGACAACGGTTTCAAACCATTGAACAAACGCTCGCTCGCCGCCGCGTGTCATTCGCTGGCGGCTGCCGATCCGATCTTCGACCACGTTCACAAAACCTCTGGAACGCCGCCGCTGTGGGATAGGCCGACGGGGTTTTCGACGCTGCTTTATATAATTCTGGAGCAGCAGGTTTCGCTGGCTTCGGCAAAAGCGTGCTTCGATAAACTCTCCGCGCACCTCGGCGAAGTAACGCCGAATAGATTGCTTGCGCTAAACGACGCCGAACTCAAAAAGATCGGCTTCAGCCGACAAAAAACCGCTTACGCCCGCCATCTTTCCGAAGCGATATTGGACAAACGGCTCGACTTAAATTCACTTCACGCGCTGCCCGACGCCGAAGTAAAAGCCGAGTTGATCAAACTAAAAGGCATAGGCGAATGGACAAGTGACATCTACCTGCTAATGGCCCTGCTGCGGCCTGACATTATGCCGAAAGGCGACATCGCACTCCACGCCGCTTATCAAAAACTGTCGGGCAGCGATAAACGTCCTTCGTCAGAAGAATTCATCGCAATGGCCGAAAAATGGAAGCCGTTCCGCTCAACCGCGGCCCGGCTGTTGTGGCATTTTTACTTATCCGAAAGGCGCATCAATGCAGAAGCCCGCGCGTGAGCAAGGGGCGTAATGAGCAACGTTGAATGTTACGGTGCCTAATAATGCGGAAGCCCGCGCGTGAGCAAGGGCGTAATGAGCAACGTTGAATGTTACGCCCTTGCTAACGCGCGGGCTTCTGCATTAACTTCAACCGGATGACTAAAATCCTCGACGTCGGCTGTGGGGTCAATAAACGTAATGAGCAACGTTAAATGTTATGCTGCCTCATAATGCAGAAGCTCTCGCGTGAGCAAGGGCGTAATGAGCAGCGTTGAGTGTTACGCCCTTGCTAACGCGCGGGCTTCTGCATTAAATTTCATCCCGATGACCAAGATTCTCGACGTCGGCTGCGGGGCCAATAAATACGAAGGCGCGATCGGGCTGGACAACAATCCGCGCACCACGGCCGATGTTATCCATGATCTAGGCGTCGTGCCTTACCCGTTTCCCGACAATGAATTCGATCTGGTAGTGTCCCGCCACGTCATCGAGCACGTGCCGGACGTGATGGCATTCATCGGCGAGCTTTACCGCATAACGCGCCACGGCGGGACGATCAAGCTTGTCACGCCGCACTACACAAATCCCGACTGGGCCACCGACCCGACGCACAAGAATCACTTTAACTCCTATTCCTTCAACACTTTCGCACCGGAAAAGGCCGTTTTCGATTTTTACACGGATATACATCTGAAACCTGTCAAAACCTACGCTTCCCTGCTAAATTTATGGAAAGCCCTGGGAATCGAATTCGCCGTGAACCTCGACCAAAAAGCACCGAGATTCCGCTTCCTGCGAAAGTTCTGGGAACATTATCTGAGCAGCGTCGTTCGTGGAAAAGAGCTGCATTTCGAATTCGAAGTGCTAAAGAACAAAAACGAGGTTTTAGCCGCGGATGAACGCTGATGACGCCGATTAAAAGCAACTTAAAGGAAAACCTCTCTCTGATCTGCGTCATCCGCGGCTAAACTTCTTGCTTCAGCCGCATTTTCGGCAAACTATTTAGCCGCTGTCGCTCATCTGTTATAGTGGTCAGGTGAATTTCCAGATATCCGAGGAATTTTAAAGATGAAGATAAGGATTCTTGCTCTTACGTGTTTGTGCGTCTTGGTGCTCAACATGGCCGGTTCGGCCGTTGCCGATGTTAAGTCGAGAAAGGCCGTGTCGCCGGCGAATCAGCTTGCCTTGTTGTTGCCGGCATCGGACGGCGTCGTCACGGTCGATGTAAAGCGTTTCTTTTCAGTAGCTTTACCAAAGCTGCTGACCGCCAATCAGCCGATGCTCGACCAGGTCACGGCGAAAATAGCCTTGATGAAAGAGCGGACCGGCATCGACATCCGTCAGTTCGAATACCTCGCCGCCGGAGTAACCGCCAAACCTATTTCGGGCAAAGAATACGACATCGATCCGGTCATCATCGCTCGCGGCCAGATCTCGTCGGGATCGCTGATCGGCGCGGCCAAACTCGCGTCGAACGGTAAATACAAAGAAGAAAAAGCGGGCGATCGAACGATCTATATCTTCTCCGCAAAGGATTTGGCGGAGCAGGCAAAGCAAAACGCCCCGGTTGGCAAGAATTCGGGAATGGCGGACAAGATGATCGACAGAATGTCGAAGGACGTGGCCGTGACGGCGATAGACGCGAACACCATTGCGTTCGGCGACCTCGAACTCGTCCGTCAGGCTGTCAGCGCCGCCAGAACTCCGGTCTCGAACGACCTGATCGGTCTGCTCGGCAAAAAAGAAACGTCGGTCGTAAATTTCGCGGCCAAAATGCCGAACGGCATGAGCGTTTTCCTGCCGCTTGAAAACGATGAGCTTGGCAAGAATATCGACGCCATCCGTTACGTTTACGGCAATATGGACGTGGCCGCCGAGGCCGCCACCGTCAACATTACAGCCCGAACGTTACAAAATGCTCAGGCCACCGCGTTGCTTGAAACTCTTGAAGGGCTTCAGCTCATCGGCAAAGCGTTCCTCGGCTCGGCGAAGGGTCCGGACAAGCAGGTCTTTGCTCGAATGATCGACAATGCAAAGTTTACGGCTAAGTCGAATGAAGTAATGCTCGACCTCAGCGTGCCCCAAAGCGATATCGATATTCTGGTCGGAATGTTGAAATAAGTCTTTTGCAGAAGCCCGCGCGTTAGCAAGGGCGTAATGAGCAACGTTGAATGTTACGCCCTCGCTAACGCGCGGGCTTCTGCATTTATCGCCGTCGCCAAAAAGGGCGTAATGAGCAACGTTGAATGTTACGCCCTTGCTAACG
>JABFSB010000528.1 GCA_013140875.1 Acidobacteriota bacterium | reverse complement strand
TATTATCGCCGCTATACCAAGGCCCGTAACGGGGCGACGGAAATAGCCGCCCGCATCGAAAAAGTCTCGACCGAGCTTTCGGCGTTGTCGACGCGAAAAGCCGGGATCGACCAGGCGATCACCGACAAGGATCTTGCGGCGCTTGAAGAAAGCGTTTCCGGCAAAAAGCAAATTATTCCGGCGAAATCCCGCGGCAAATCATCCGAATCGTCAGCGGCCGCACGGTCTTTTATTTCATCGGACGGATTCGAAATACTTGTCGGCAAAAAAGCGAAGGACAACGATGTGCTGACGTTCAAGGTGGCAAAGTCGCTCGACACTTGGATGCATGCCGCGGATTATCCGGGTTCTCATGTCGTGATCAAAAATCCGAACCGGAAAGAAATTCCGCCGAAGACGTTGATCGAGGCCGCACAGTTAGCCGCTTTCTACAGCCAGGGAAAAACCCAAACAAAGGCAGCCGTCCATTACACTTTGAAAAAATTTGTGAACAAGCCGAAAGGAGCGGCTCCGGGGTTGGTCAGTCTTGCGAGTTTCAAGACGCTGCTTGTCGTGCCGGAATTTCCAGCCGCACTTAACGAAAAAAATCCGTAGTGTCCGTGTAAAGTTGATCAAAACTCCTTCGTCCTCTTTGTGTCTTCACTTGGTGTTCTTTGTGTTTAAGAGATTTTTAACACAAAGATCACGAAGGATGACACAAAGGACACAAAGAAAAAATCAAAACTCGACCTGAGCGGATCACTGGGCCGGAGATTCGTTCACGACCTTTTCGACGACCTGCTCCATCTTTGCGACATCCGCCGGGTTTGCTCCGCGAAAAACTCCGCGCAATCGGCCTTCGCGGTCGAGGAGAAAGCTCTGCGGAATTCCGGGAAATTTGCTGATCTTCAGCATGTCGGACTGAAGCTTGGTGTCGGCATACGCGATCGGATAATTCAGTTTCAACTCCGCGGCAAAATTATTGATCGCCTGGACGTCCTCGTCGTCGGTGTTCAGGCCGATCACTTCAAAACCCCGCTCACCATGCTTTTCCTGCATCCTGACCAGGGCGGGCATTTCCGACCGGCAGGGACCGCACCAGGTCGCCCAAAGATTTAATAAAAGGATCTTTCCCTGTTTATCGTTGATCGTGTAAGTCGAACCGTCGAGTGTCTTGATCTCGGCGGCTGCGATTGCGGACGCAATCTTTGGATAGCCCGAACCCTTGTCGTCGGCGGAATTCGCCTGAGATTTGGGCGAGGCCGAAACCACGGGCTCATCGACCGGGCCCTTCTGCGAACTGGCCGTATTCTCACAGCCGGAAAGTGCAACGGATACGACCACGATCGTCGTCAAAAACAAGATTCGGTCCAAAACTGCTTTCATGAAAACCTCTCAATTATCCCTTAGGCGTAAAACGATCAGCGTTGCCGCCGCCAGCATCCAAAACATTAGCATCAGCACGATCTGATTCAAAACTTCGTTCATCCACGGATGAAAAAATGTCACATAGCTGCTCAAGTCGTCCGGGACCTTTTTGATTGCAGCCGACGTTAGGTCAACATCCGGTGCGTCCGCCGGTCCGTCCTGAAACTGGCTTTGACTAAGCCGTTTATAATCCTCAAAATCCTGCTTCGCCTTTGCAATGATCTTCTCGTTCTCGGTCTCGACGTACTTATAAAGCCCCAATCCCCTGGTTTTCCCCTTTGGATTCGCCCCTTCGGCCTCGAGCGTATCGAGCGTTGAAAAGCGCTTCATCGTATCGAATGACCACGCCGCCGGCATCGTCATGCTGACCGCCTTACTAACGATCCCGTGCGGTACGCCGACTATTCCCGAAAACAGTATTTGCGGGATCAGTATCAGCGGAACCAGGCTTGTCGCCATCTCGGGCGTTCGAACAAGCCCCGATACGAAAAGCCCGACGCCCATCCCAACCGCCGCCGTCAACAACATCGCCCAAAGCTGGGGCAGTCCGAACGTTTCACCCGGCATCGCCATCAGGCCGGCGATGTCGAATATTTTCAACGGCACGAACAGCATCAGGCACTGCACCGTTACGATGACGCCGATCACGAAAAGTTTCGATGCTAAATACGGCAGCAGTCCAAGATTGACCATCCGTTCACGTTTGTAGATCGGGCGTTCGCGAACGATCTCACGTGCCGAAACGGATGTGCCGAACCACATCGCAACCAGCGCCAGCACGAAATATACAAAGTCGCGCGGCAGGCTCGAGCCCATCACAAAGAAAGTCATCAACGCAATGATCGGCGCCTGGGCAAAGAGAATGAACAGCGTGAGCTTGTCCTTGAAGAGGACTTCGAAATAGCGACGTGACAACGTCGACCACTGGCCGATAGAGCCAAAGATCCCGAGGCGCCGTTTTTTCTGCTTTCCCGCCGGGACGGTCGAACCGAGGTCGCCGAGCGGCTTCTGAATATTGTCTCGATACTGCGGCGTCGAACGGAATTTCGTTTTCCGTTCCTCGGCGGTTTGGTCGGTTATCTGCCGCCGGTGAGCTTCGCCATGTTCCCGGACGCCTTCCTCGACCGGACGTTCGAGCCGGGCGTAAAGCTCCTTAAAATTAGCCGCTTTTAAGTGAACGAGGGCCTCTTCCGGCTTACCGTAAAAGACGAGTTTTCCGCCCATCAGCACGACGATCTTGTCGAAGAGCTTGACGTTCTCCATCGCGTGCGTCGTCATGATCACCGTTCGGCCCGATTCCGCGATCTGACGAAAAAGCTTCATTATGCGCTCTTCGGCACCGGGATCGAGGCCTGAGGTCGGTTCGTCGAGAAAGATGACCGATGGTTTAGTGATCAGCTCGACCGCGATCGAAACGCGCTTTCGCTGGCCGCCGGAAAGTTTGCTCACCTTCAAATTTCGTCGTTCGGTAAGTCCGGTCACGTCCAGCACCTCATCGACGATCTGCCTAATCTCCTTCGACGAAACGTCGCGCGATAACCGCATCTTCGCGACGTAATAGAGCGTTCGAAAAACGGTGAGTTCGCGGTGAATGATGTCGTCCTGCGGAACGTAGCCGATGAACTGTTTTAACGAGTCAAGATGCCGGTGCAGGTCCTGATTGTTCAGGAGCACACTGCCGCCGTCGGGCGAACGCATTCCGTTCATGACCTCCATCAACATCGATTTTCCGGCACCCGACGGGCCCAGGACGCCGACGAACTCGTTCGGCTGGATCGAAAGCGAAATGTTGTCCAGCAGGACCAATTGGCCGCCCGCGGACCGGTCCTTTACTTGTCTGAAAACATCGACGACATCCAGCCGCGTACGTGAACGCGTGTCGAAAACATTGATGTTTCCGGCTGTGTCGACCGCAATGACAAAGGCTCCGATCTGGACTGAGTCCTGCGGGCCGATGTCCTGCCGGGTCACGCGGGCTCCATTTACATAAACGCCGTTCGTCGATTTGAGGTCCTCGACCGCGACTCCGCCGCCCGACCGCACAAATCTGGCGTGCCGGTTCGAGATTTGCAGGCCGTCCAGCCTGATATCGTTCTTTTCGTCACGGCCAATCGTTAACTGCGGCTTGTCCCCCAATACGACCGACATCAAAAGCTGTGGCTGGGCAGCGGAAGATTTAGGAATGTACTTTTCGGCGTTGGCCCGATCGAGGACCATCGTGCTCGATCCCGATGACTCCGAGACGTTCTTAACGTTTCCCGTATTTGCCGCCGCCACCGCCCGCTGGCCAGGAAGACTTGCTCCTTTTGGTGCTTCGCGGCCTTGCGAATCGAACCGGAGTACCGGCCCGCCGACGCCAAGCCGAACCTTGTCGCCGTGATAGATCGGCGTCACGGCCGAGATCCGCTGGTCATTCACAAGGGTGCCGTTGAAACTCTTGTTGTCTTCAAGTACGAAACTTCCGCCCTCGAACCTTACCTCGGCATGGCGCCGCGAAACCATTCCGGATTCGCTGTCGATCACTACTGAGCATTCGGGATCGCGTCCGAGCCATACGCTGGCGGCCGCGAATTGGTAAGGCGGACGCAATGGTTCATCGACAAAAACAAGCGAGGCTTTTGGAGGTGCGGTCCGCGGCGGCGACGCAGCGGGTGGAGTGGAAATCGACCGGCCCTGTTGCGGCTCCGCCGGCTGCTGCTGCACCGCTGGCTGCACGGGCGGTGCTCCCATTTCCCACGATTCGACAGGTGCCGATTTTTTTTGCTGCGGCGGCGGGGCAGCAACGGGAGCCGAAAATGGCTGTGCCTGTCGAGCAGGCGGTTCCGCGGCCGGTGCGGCATTTGCCGCGGCTTCGAACCAAATAACGACGACCGTCGGCCCGTCGGTCCCGAACTGGACCTTGTTACCGACACTCAAAACATGCGGCGCCGATACTCGCTGGCCGTTAACAAAGACGCCATAGCTCGACCCGAGGTCGGCCAGCATCCATTGTCCGTTCTCACACCGAAATTCAGCATGCCGCCGCGAGACCATCGGAAATTTCGCCTTGTCGAACGCAATGTCGCATTCGCCGGCTTCGCGTCCGACGATCACTACCGGCTTTGCGAAAGACATTTCAGGCTTTTGCACGACCGGATCTACTTCGACAAGGATTATCGTCATTCAATAAAGGGTGACTGGATTGTAACTGGAATGCAAAAGGAAAAAGCGTAAGAAGTGGATCCCTACGCCTTTTCAGTATTCTCTCGCCGTGCCGACTATTCAGAGCGGACGAGCCGAAATCCCACGGTTTTTTCTTTTTGATCGGCCGCGACATCCACGCGGAAAGCGGCATTGATCTTAAGCTTGACCGCGTCCTCATGTGCCGATCCCCCGCGAAGAACGATTCGCCGACCCGGCTTTTTCTGTACATCTACCGCGTTATTCCCCGGATAGGGTTTAAGTTCAGAGCTCGTGATCTCCCAGACATTGCCCATCATGTCCAATACGCCATCGGCCGTCGCTCCGGCGGGTTTGCTGCCGACTTCTACGGGTTCCGAGCCTTCAACGGCCATAACCGCATTGCCCGCCTTCCAGTCATTGCCCCACGGATAAATATTCGACTTCGAACCGTTTCGGGCCGCGTATTCCCATTCGATCTCGGTCGGAAGGCGATATTTCAGCTTGTCGCGCGTCGACCGCCACGCGGCAAAGGCCTCGGCATCAATTAGATCGACGTATCTTACAGGCTTCTTTTCCGTACCGGCCAACGGAGCTCCATTGACCCAATGACTCGGCGGAGTGCGTCCCGTGGCTTTTACAAATTCAAGGTATTCGCCGTCCGTAACCTCGGTCTTATCAATCCAAAATCCGGGAACGTCTACCGAATGGACCGGCCCCGAGACCGCATTTGAATCACCAAAACCCATCTGGAACGTGCCGCCCGCGATCTGGACCATCTCAACCTTGACCGAAGGCACCGGCGTCGTCGTTCCTCCGGGCGAAGTGGTCGGCGTTGGCGTTGGCGTTTTGGTATTCGAGCCGGGACCGCGAAAAACTCCGGCCACATATGCACCGCCGACGCCGAGGCCGCCCAGCAGAAGCAAACCAAACAAAGCCACCGCACCGATCACAAGCGGCGAAAAGAACCCTTTACGCTTGGGCGGAATCGAATGGACCGCGACGTTCTGTTCGCCCGTGTTCCACACCTGAACCGCCGTTTTCTGCATATCGCCCTGACCGGATCCCTGCGTTGAAGCAAGGTTATGCGGCGTATCGTGATGAGCAGCGTTGAAAGCGACGGTTGGCGCCGCCGACATCTGGCCGGTCCCGGCCCTTAGCTCCGCCGTCACCTGCTGCGGCCGTCCGTCACAATTGAGATTCGTCTGAAAATCTTCGAACCCGGCATGGCTTACCCTGATCTGGTGGCTTCCCGTTTGAATGCCGTTCAGCGTTATCCAACCG
>JABFSB010000294.1 GCA_013140875.1 Acidobacteriota bacterium | reverse complement strand
GTTGAATCCGACGCGTGCTTCGTTAATAAGCGTCGACGAAAAAGAACGCGTGTAGTTGAAAACGAAATTCTGCGGCCTTCCATGTCGAAGGCCAGTCAGGTCCGTCGGCAAAGCGCCTTTTGTTCCCGTTTCGTCCTGATATGCGAAGGAATATCGGCTCGAAATCGTATCCTTGTCCGTCGGCCTGACGTCTATCTTAATGTCGAACTGATTTGCCGTGATCTTGTTATCGAACGTCGTCACGTAGTTGTTCGCATTCCCGGGACGGTTCGGCAGCGGATAAAGGTTGGTGTTAGCGAACAGGGCTCGGGCCGCAGCGCTGAATCTTGTCGGGGAAATTTGATTTCCCGGAAACTGAGCGCCCGTTAGCGGATCGCGAATCGGCGTTGCGACGCTTGAAAAATCGCCGACTCTCCACGCGGCCGGAGCAACCGTTCGCGTGATGCCGCCGCCGGTCCGTTGATCGGCACCCTGGTAGGCAAAAAAGAAAAACGCCTTTTCTTTTATGATCGGCCCGCCGAGCGTTCCGCCGAAAATGTTCTGACGCAGTTTTTGTTTCGGAGCGGCCACTCGATTATTGGCCCACAGATTCGCATCGAGCGCATCGTTGCGGAAAAATTCGAAAACGTTGCCGCGAAACTTGTTTGTACCGGATTTGATCGTGGCATTGACGACGGCTCCGGCGACGTTGCCGAACTCAGCCGAGGTGTTGCTGGTCTCGACCTTGAATTCCGCGATGGCGTCGACGTTCGGTTTTAACCCGATGCGGTTGTCGATCGTTTCATCCACCGAGATGCCGTCGACCAAAAACGCGTTAGTCTGTTCGCGGTTTCCGTTTACATAAGGCCGGCCGCCAAAAGCTCCCGGCGAGAGTGAAGTGAACGAGTTCACCGAAGGCGTTACGGTTCCCGGCACAAGCAATGTCAGTGACTGAAAATTACGGCCGTTAAGGGGAAGGTTGTTGGTCGTGCTGCCGGAGATAACGGTGCCCACGTTCGCTGTTTCGGTTTGAAGGACCGGGGCGATGTCTTCGACCGTTACCGTTTCTGTAAATTCGCCGACCGACATCTCAATATTGATCCGCGCGGTTTGATTTACCTCTAGCTTGACCGGCCCGGACGCGACCTTTTTAAAGCCTTGCAGTTCGACCAAAATCACATATTCGCCGATCGGCAAAAAGGGGATGGTGTAATTGCCCGACTCATCCGTTTGCGTCGCAAACACCGCCTTTGTCGCCTGATTAGTTGCCGCGACACGAGCTCCGGCAACCGCCGATTTATTCGAATCGGCAACAAAACCGGTCAATGTCGCGGTGAATGTTTGTGCATTCGAAACTTGCGAAAAATTCAACAGAAAGACAAGCGCAAAAATCGGCGCGATAATTTTTGAAACGTCTGTTTTCATACTTGATTCCTCTCTATGTTCTAACCAAAAGCATAAGAAATATGCAGAATTATGGATTTTACTACAACTATTCGTTATGGATTCATCCGCAAGAAAAAGACACGTTTTGGCAAACACCTGTAATCAAATCACTTGTGATTTCAAGTAAATCTTAAGAAGTTAAAAGCAGTGGGGCAACGTTTTAATAACGCAAGTATGATGCCCGCCGACGAGCAAATTCGTCAAGCGTCGGTTTTATTAATTTCTCGATTTCTTGGGACTGGTCGCCTCGCTTCACCGCGGCAAGAATCTCGCCGTTCACAAGCAGCCGGGCGTACCGGTCGACCTGCCATTCGGTTGGATAAAGCTTTCGCAAAGCGGCCGCTATTTCGAAGCCGGTGCGGACGGATTGAAACGCACGGCGATCGGTAATAACGATGTTCACGCCGCCGACCTGTTCGTCTTTAAAGACCGATGTGTTCGGTTTGAATCTTATGGGCACGAACCGAACGCCTCTCACGTTTCGCTCGTTGAGATATTTCGCCAATCTTTGCCCGTCCAACCACGGGGCTCCGACGACCTCAAAAGGCGTGTCGGTGCCGCGCCCGACGCTGACGTTGGTCGTTTCCAATAAACCGATGCCGGGATACAGCGTCGCCTCGGTCAACGAGCGCATATTCGGGCTCGGGTTTATCCAGGTCTGCCCCGTTTCGTCGAACCACATCGAACGCGACCAGCCTTCCATCTTTATCACGCGAAGGTCCGCACCGATCTTTCGCTCGGCGTTCATCATCTGGCCGAGCTCGCCGATGGTCAGGCCGTAGCGGACCGGAATCGTGTGTGCGGCGATGAACGAGAGCTTGTCCTCGTCGGCCAGCGAACCTTCGACATCATTTCCATTTATAGGATTCGGGCGGTCGAGAATATAAATTGGTTTGCCCAATTTTGCGGCCTCTTCCATCACGTTCTTTAACGTTGCCGTGTAGGTGTAAAAACGCGCACCGATGTCCTGAATGTCATAGACAATAGCGTCCAGGTCCTTCAACTGCTCCGGCTTCGGCCGCCGCATTCCGTCCTTATAGAGCGAATAAACAGGCAGGCCCGTCTTTTCGTCCTTCGAATCGTCGATCTTTTCAGTATCAAGCTCACCGCGAATTCCGTGCTCCGGGGCAAAGAGTGAAGTGAGCTTCACATTTTTCGCCTCGAACAGAACGTCGATCGTCGACTTCCCTGCCAGGTTCCGACCGGTGTGGTTTGTGACCAGGCCGATGCGTTTGCTTTCGAGTTCCTTGAACCCGTTTCGTTCCAGGATATCAATCCCGTTTAAAACGGTGATATTTTTCGGAATAGCTGATGGCTGATGGCTGTTAGCTGATAGCTGTTCACCAGCCCGCTTCGCCGCCTCGACTCGCTCGCGGAATGCCGGTACCTGTGCCGCGACCTGCGATTGATAGATACTCTCAGCCAGTCGATACATCTCAATCGGCGTATCCTCGATTGCCGAAGCCACGACCGTCGAAACCTTCGCACGCAGCGGCCCGACATCACCCTTTCCGTCGGGGTGAACGCGGTTGGACATGAAGACAACAAAGGTCTGCGAAACCCGGTCGATCCAAATGCCCGTCCCGGTGAATCCCGTGTGCCCGAACGATCCCAGCGGAAACAATTCGCCGCGGTTCGCCGAGAATGAAGTGTTCATGTCCCAGCCCAATCCACGTGTCGCTCCATCCTCCGAAACGACGTAAGGAGCAGTCATCTTCGCCACGGTCTGCGCCGATAAAATGCGAACGACTTTTGAGGTGTCCGCCGAAGTTTCAGAAGCCCGCACGTTAGTAAGGGCGTAATCGACAAGTTGAGTATTACGCCCTTGCTCACGCGCGGGCTTCAGCATCGGAGCCGGAGCCACGCCGCCGTTCAAGAGCATCTGGCAGTAGCGGGCAAGATCATCAGCGGTTGAGAAAAGCCCCGCGTGACCTGCGACGCCGCCCATACGATAAGACGTTGGATCGTGGACGAATCCGCGCAAAATGTGGCTGCCACTTTTTTCATCCCCTGCAAAAGTGCTTCCCAAATAGTTAAGCTGGCCCTTTATATTCTCCGTTGGAGCAATCAATTGTAGAGTCTTCGAATCCGTATAAAACTCTTTGCCGGGAATCTGAAGTCCGCTGTTCGTGATCGCCCCACCCGTGCTTGGTTGGCGGAACTTGGTCACCGACATGTTGAGCCTTTGGAAAATATTCTCGTAAGTAAATACTCCAAGAGATTTTTCAGTCGTTTGGATCTCACCCGACTTAAAGGAATCTGGGACCTTCATGATGTCCGCTGAATCCGAAATAAAAGTTGATCCTCCGAATTCGTTGCCGCCTAGTCGCTGAACAACCTCCCCCAGCACAATAAAACCAATATCCGAATAAACAAACCTCGTCCCCGGCGGATTTCTCAGCTTCTCTTTCTTCAACGCCGCCAGCATACCTTCCCGGCCGGTCCATTTTTCGCCGAGATCGAAATCCGGCCGATAGCCTGATGTGTGCGTTAGGAGCTGTTGGATCGTGACCTTCTTTGCTTCGGGATCATCAATATCCGGGATGAACTTACCGACCGTGTCGTTAAGCCGCAGCTTGCCCTGTTCGACGAGGATCATTATCGACGTGGCGGTGGCGACCGGTTTCGTCAGCGAGGCGACGTCGAAGATCGTGTCGATCGTCATCTTCTCGACCGTCGGTACCAGGGAGCGGTTGCCGAAGGCCTTGCGATAAACGATCTTCCCCCGATGTCCGACGATCACTACCGCTCCGGGCAGCTTTTTATCGGCGATATCAGCGTTGACCAAACCCTCGATCTGATCGAGCTTCGCCGCATTCATCCCGACCGACGCTGGCGCCGCGACGGGCAAAGCTTGTCCAGAAATTTCTGCCGCAGATGAACGCAGATAGACGCAGATCAGAAAAAGACCAAACAAAAACGCGCGATTCGAACGAATGGAAAATTCTCTTCTAAAAATCATTTTCTGATCTGCGTTACTCCGCGTTAATCTGCGGCTAATCTTCATCATCTTCTCGCCTTCAATCCCTTTTCGCGTTCGGTAAAACTTTCCTTGCACAGCCGCACAAATTCCTTCCCGATCGGCGAGAAATGGCCGCCGCGTAAACGGGCAAGGCCGAGTTCCCATTTGATCTCGGCGCCTTCGATGAACCATGAAATGAGCTTTCCGTCACTTATTTCTTTTGCCACCGACTTGGCGCCAGCCATGCCCACGCCGAGGCCCATTTCTACCATCATCGTTATCGCTTCTTGCCGCGACAGCTCCATCGCGATGTTGGGCTTTACGTTGGCGGCCTGAAAGAATTCGTCGATCATCCGCCGCGTGTTTCCGCCGCGTTCCCCCAAAATCAACTTCTCACCGGCCAGCGTCGCGGCGCTGATGAATTTCTCCTTCGCATGTGGATGATTCGGATGGGCGATCGCGACGATCTCATCCGAAAAAAGCGATTCGGTGCTTACATTAAGATTATCGACGGGCAAGGACACGAACGCCGTGTCCAATTCGCCGTGCATCATCTTGTCGACGAGTTTTTCGCTCGTACCGGCCGAGACGGAAAGCTCAGCGTTTGGAAATTTTTCGCGCAAACCCGCCATAATGCCCGGAAGCTGGTGCATTGCAAACGTACCCGACGCCGACCCGATCCGCAGCCGTCCATACTCGGCGCCCGCAACCTCGGCGATCTCGGCCAGCGCCGAATCATGTTCGCGCAGGATTTTTCGTGCGCGCTCGAGCAGATATTCACCGGCTTCGGTCAGTATTACGCGCCGCGGCGTTCGCGTGAACAGCGGTAGTCCGACCTCCTCCTCAAGCTGTCGGATTTGCATCGAAATCGCGGCCTGGGTCACGTTCACCCGCCGGGCCCCGGCTGTAAAGGTCTTCGCCTCGGCGATGGCCAGAAAAGCTTTTAGCTGTCTGATCTCCATATCGGTTTGTAATAGCGTCGGAATTAACCGTTTATGTGCGGGACGAGTTGATACGGGTGTATCAAATTATCTTATTGAATACATAAAATCCGTTAAATTTGATTATATGTCAAGCATAGTCGAAAATTAAGCGGCTTTTTTTACATTAAAAAATTTTCGGAAATGGCGGCTACGCGAACAAAGCAGAATGATAACGGCAGATCGCACCAACTGTATCTCGGCGTGGACGGCGGAGGAACGAAAACACATATCGCACTGATGCGGCCTGACGGGAAAGTGAAATGCGAAGGCTTCGCCGGCCCGGCTAATCCTCTGCGAGTTGGCGTCGAAACCGCGGTAGGCAACATTATAAAGGCCGTGAATGAAGCCTGCGATAATGGCGGCGTTTCGCGGTTGGACATCGTCGCGGCCACTCTCGGGCTTGCCGGCGTCCGCCGCGCCGACCTGCGCCAACGTGTAAAGGAACGTTTTACTAAAAGCGTCGGAATACGGAATACGAACG